>CAZCWN010000027.1:0-20582 GCA_964502375.1 uncultured Rhizobium sp.
CAACCTCGGCTCTGGCAGCTGCAGGATTAGCACAATTCCTTAAAAAGAACCCGCCGATTAAAAACCAAAAATTTTTAGTTATAATTTCAGGGGGAAATTTAGAGTGATGATTTTTTAAACCCTAGCGCCACCAAATAAGTTTCAGATGAGTCTTTTCTTGATGATTCAGGCTTAAAATATTTCACGATAGAAAAATTTTTACGCAATTTTTTTAAAATTTCATTAGAGCTGCCACCCTGAAAAATTTTACCAACAAAGCACCCGCCATCATTTAAGATTTTTTCAGCTAAATTTAGTGCCTCTTCTAACAAAGTAATAATGCGTAAGTGGTCAGTTGTGTGGTCACCTGTGGTATTTGCTGCCATATCTGACAAAACTACGTCGCAACGCCCGTCTTTATTATGGGGAATGAGTTTGAGAAAATTAATTATTCTTTCCTCAGCTTCATTTTCCAAAAAATCGGCCTGAAAAAATTTCACTCCTGGAATTGAATCAATCTCCAGCAAATCCAAAGCTACTACATTACCATCTCCAACTTTTGTTACTGCATATTGTGACCAGCCCCCCGGCGCGGCACCAAGATCAACAATGACTTTTCCTTTTTTAAAAATTTTAAATTTCTGATCAATTTCGATAATTTTAAATGCTGCCCGTGACCGCCATCCTTCATTTCGCGCCCTTTCTACAAAGGGATCATTAATCTGGCGCAGCAGCCATTTTTGTGACGATTTTTTTAAGCGTTTTGCTTTTCTTAAGGTTTGAAATTTTTGGGGCATGAAAAAGTGTTTTATAAATTTCTTGAAAGTTTTCAGGGTAATCCTAGCTTGCCGCGCCTTATTTTTCTAGTAAGAAACTCAAATTAACTAATTTGTGAAAACATCAGACAAAATTAAAACCATTGGTATTATAGGTGGCGGACAGCTTGGGCGGATGACCTGTTTTTATGCACATAAAATGGGCTTTCGTACCGTAGTTTTTACGGATCAAAAAGATTCTCCTGCCAGCTTTGTTACTAACAGCACGATAGTTGCTGATTATACAGATCAAGACGCTTTACATCGCTTTGCCAGCTTAATTGACGTGGCCACTTTTGAATTTGAAAATATACCTTTTGAAACTGTTAATTTTTTGGCTTCCCTGGTGGAAGTTCGTCCAAATTCTAGCACTTTAAAAATCACCCAACATCGAATTTTAGAAAAAAATTTTCTTAATTCTCTAAAAATAAAAACTGCTGAATATGCAGAAATATCAAGCTTTGAGAGCTTAAAAAGTAATTTAGAAAAATTTGGTAAATCAATTTTAAAAACCGCTACTTTAGGTTATGATGGTAAAGGACAATTTGTTTTAACTAATGCTGCCGAAGCAGATAAAATATGGCCGCAAGTGGCTGAGCAAAAATTGATTCTAGAAAAATTTTGTCCTTTTGATTCTGAAATTTCTGTTATTGCTGCTCGCTCAAAAAGTGGCGAAATTTCTGTTTACGAGCCATTAACCAATATCCACAAAAATGGCATTTTGGACGAAAGTATCTATCCAGCTAAAATCTCGGAGAGATTGAGAATAAAGGCTCAAGAAATCGCTAAGAAAATTGTGCAAGAATTAAATCTAATAGGTGTTCTGGCGGTTGAATTTTTTGTTATTGGCGAAGAATTATTGGTGAATGAATTGGCACCAAGGCCGCATAATTCTGGACATTTTTCCATGGATGCTTCTTTTACTTCGCAATTTGAGCAATTAATTCGGGCAATTACTAACTTGCCTTTTGGCTCCACGCGCTTTCATTCGTCAGGGCGTATGAAAAATATTATTGGCGATGAAGTGAAAAATTTGGCAGAATTTTATCAAAATCCTTATGCTAAAATTCATCTTTATGGCAAAGAGAAAGCCAAAGAAGGGCGCAAAATGGCGCATGTAAATTTTTTAGAAATAAAATAAATCAAAATGAAAAAAGCAGAATTTTCTATAGAGCAACTTGGGCTCGTCCCACAAAAAGCGGGCTTCCTTGGGGTTGAAGAAAAATATTTAAAATCACCAGATCAGGCAAAAGTTGTAGTTGTGCCTTTTGGTTTGGAAAAATCTGTTAGCTATGGTGGAGGTACGAAAAACGGGCCTAAAGCCATTATTAAAGCGTCACAGCAAGTTGAGCTTTTTGATGAAGAATTTTGGTGCGAACCTTTTCGGAAATATGGCGTTGTAACTATGAAAGAGCCAGTGATTGATCGTTCTTCTGTGGTAAAATCTTTAAAACAATTAGAAAAAATTACCGAAAAAATTTTAGATGCCGGAAAATTTCCATTAATTTTGGGAGGCGAACACTCAATAACTGCGGGCTCTATTTGCCCTTTTGTTAAGCGTTATCCTGACTTAGCAATTTTGCATTTTGATGCCCATGCTGATCTGCGCGATGGTTATGATGGCGAACATTATTCGCATGCTGCTGCTTTGCGCCGGGTTATGGATAATCCTATTTCCACCCTTATTTCCTGTGGCATTAGAAATATTTCTGCGGGCGAAATTCCTTATCTTGAAGCTAATAGCCATCGCATCACAATTCATTTTGGTAAAGATCGTAGAAGTTGGGACCCAGCCAAAATTGTGGCTCCACTCAAAGGCCGCCCGGTATTTTTAACATTTGATCTTGATGGATTTGATTCAAGTTTAATGCAGGCCACAGGCACGCCAGAGCCAGGCGGCATAATGTGGGAAGATGCTTTAGATATTATTCGTGAGGCGGCAAAAATTTCTAATATTGTGGGGGCTGATGTGGTTGAACTAGCGCCAGTTAAGGCTCTACATTCTTGTGATTTTCTTTCGGCAAAACTTTGTTATAAAATTTTATCTTATGCATTCTTAGGAAAAAAATGAGTAATTCCCGCTACACACTCGACAGTGTTGAAATCAAGCGTGGCCAGCGTTTGCGCATTAATATTGATATGGGCAGCATTTACGATTTTACTGACGTGAAGATGCCCATTGAAATAATTCGTGGTAAAAAAAATGGCCCCACGCTTTTTGTTTGTTCAACAATTCACGGTGATGAAATAAGCGGCATTGAAATAGTGCGCCGGCTTTTGGCTGCTAAGGAGTTAGAGGAAATTCATGGCATGTTAATTGCCATTCCCATTGTTAATATTTTTGGCTTTAATGATCGCTCACGCTATTTGCCTGATCGGCGTGACCTAAATCGCTGTTTTCCGGGAATTAAACATGGTTCTCTTGCATCGCAAGTGGCTCACAAGTTTATGAAAGAAATCGTGATTAAATCAGATTTTGGAATAGATTTACACACCGGCGCCTTTAATCGCTGCAATCACCCGCAAATCCGTGCCGATATTTCTGATGAAACTACTTTTAAGCTAGCGAAAATTTTTGGGGCTCCCGTAATTCTTAATGCCAATTTGCGAGATGGTTCGCTTAGATCCGCAGTGGCACAGAAAAAAATTCCAATGATTTTATTTGAGGCTGGAGAGGCTCTACGCTTTGATGAGGCTAATATTAAAATTGGCGTTGAGGGGATATTAAATGTGATGCGCTCAATTGGCATGATCAAAACAAAGCCGTTAAAAAAAATTCTACGTAAAAAATCATTTATAGCTCTTTCTAGCTCTTGGGTTCGCGCCCCTAAAAGCGGCATACATATTTCACATCAAAAATTAGGAGATATCGTAAAAAAAGGCGATGTGCTTGGAGAAATAGCCAATCCATTTGGTGATAATAAAATCTTAATCAAGGCGCATGAAAGTGGTATGATCATAGGTACGTCTATGCTTCCTTTGGCCAATAAAGGAGATGCGTTGTTTCATATTGCTTGTGAAAAGCGCGACTATACGGAACCTATGATAAATTTTGTCTTAGAAAATTACGAAAATATTGATCCTGTAAATAATTGAGCTTTTTGCTTTGTTGCCACTTTTTTGCGGATTGCTTTTTATTTTTTAGAAAAATATTTTGCCGCGCCTCCTATTAACTAGCGTCCTACTTCCTTAACTTAATAGACCTGTAAAATGCCAAGAGTTTCCGTTGTTGCAAAAAATTATGCCAAGGCTCTGTTTGTAGCAGCTAAAAAAAGTGGTACTTTAGATAAGGTTGCGGCAGAGCTCGATATTTTTAAGCAAAATTTTAGCACTAGTTTTGCTCATGAGTTAAAAAATCCAGTTATTGCCAAAAATGATCTAGTTAGAATTATCCAGGAAGTAACGAAAAAATTCGCTCTGGGCCCGCTCACTTCCAATTTCTTCGCCTCAATTGTGCGTAACAGAAGATTGAATTTGTTCCCAGAAATTTATGAAGAATTTTCTCGCCTGCTAAAACAACAAAAAAACATTCTAGAAGTAGAATTAATTGTTGCCATCAAGCCAGAAAAGGAGCATGTTGACCGGGTTAAATCTTTGGTCGAACAAAAATACCCCGGAAGGATTATCTCTATCAAAGAAACTGTGAAAGAGAAAATTTTAGGTGGATTTCAGGTGAAAATTGGTTCTGAAGTGATTGATGCCAGCTTGAAGAATCAGCTTGATAGCCTCGCTAAAGAATGTTTTGCCGCTGTCGAATAGCCAATTATTTTAACAATTAAAAAACAAAAAACATGGAATTTAAAGTCGAAGAATTTTCCAGCATCTTACAAAAAAGTATAGAGAATTTCCGCACCTCTGCGGAGCTTAAAGAAATTGGCGAAGTTATAAAAGTTGGTGATGGTATTGCCAAAGTTTACGGCCTTGATAATGTGCAAGCTGGTGAACTGGTTGAATTTGAAGCCGGAGTTAAAGGCATGGCCCTCAACCTAGAAACTGATAATGTTGGTATCGTAGTTTTTGGCGATGTTGAAAAAATCAAAGAAGGTTCAAATGTTAAAAGAACTGGCAAAATCGTGGAAGTGCCAGTTGGAAAAGGCTTGCTTGGCCGCGTAGTTAACGCTTTGGGTGAGCCAATCGACGGTAAGGGCCCTTTGCATAATGTTGAATATCGCCGCGTAGAAGTTAAGGCGCCTGGAATTATTGCCCGCCAATCAGTTTCTGAACCTATGCAAACTGGTATTAAGGCAATTGATGCTCTAATTCCAATTGGTCGTGGTCAGCGTGAATTAATTATTGGCGATCGTCAAACCGGTAAAACCGCCATTGTTATTGACACTTTTATTAACCAAGCCAAAGCCCACGAAGAAAATGATGAAAAGAAAAAGCTTTACTGCATTTATGTAGCGATAGGCCAAAAGCGCTCTACTGTTGCGCAGATCGTTAAAACGTTGGAAGATGCTGGGGCAATGAAATATTCAGTGGTGGTTTGCGCCACTGCTTCTGAAGCGGCAGCTCTACAATTTTTTGCTCCTTACACCGGATGTACAATCGGTGAATATTTCCGTGATAATGGCATGCACGCTTTGGTTGCCTATGACGATCTAAGTAAACATGCCGTCTCTTATCGCGAGATGTCACTTCTTTTGCGCCGCCCACCTGGACGCGAAGCTTATCCTGGTGACGTTTTCTATGTTCATTCTCGCCTTCTTGAGCGCGCAGCAAAAATGTCTGATGCCTGTGGAGGTGGCTCTCTAACAGCCCTTCCTATCATTGAAACTCAAGCTGGGGACGTTTCTGCTTATATTCCAACCAACGTGATCTCAATTACTGACGGACAAATTTTCTTGGAAACTGAACTCTTTTACAAAGGAATTAAACCAGCAGTGAACGTGGGTCTATCCGTATCGCGTGTTGGTTCTGCTGCTCAAACTAAAGCGATGAAACAAGTTGCCGGCACTATTAAGCTTGACCTAGCCCAGTTCCGCGAACTTGAAGCTTTTGCCCAATTCGGTTCTGATCTTGACACTGCCACACAAAAATTGCTCGATAAAGGCCGTAAATTGACCGAGCTTTTGAAGCAAGATCAATATTCTCCAATGGGTTTCGAAGAACAAGTTGTCTCGATTTACGCTGGGGTTAAAGGTTATCTAGATCAAGTTCCAGTTAAGGAAGTTACTAAATTTGAGAGAGATTTTTTACGCAAATTGCATACTTCTTACCCAGAAATTTTGGCTTCAATCAAGCAAGAACAAAAGATCACTGAAACAACTGAAGCCGCTTTGAAAAAAGCCATTGAGGAATTTTCATCAATCTTCTTGAATCATGCGCCTTCGCCCCACTTTGATCATGCGGGCTTAACTGATCGTTTAGCTCACGATAAAGATTAAAAATGGCCAATCTTAAAACTCTAAAAACCAGAATTAAGTCGGTAAGATCGACGCAAAAAATAACCAAAGCCATGAAAATGGTGGCGGCTTCGCGTTTGAAAAAGGCTAAGCAGTTAGTTGAATCTTCGCGCCCTTATGCAAATAAGATCGAAGAGATGATTTCTAGCCTCGCCTCTAATATTGCCGTACGCGAAAATTTGAGTGAAAAATTTCCGCTGCTAACCGGAAAAGGAAAACGCGAAACTCACCTTGTGGTGATTTTCTCTTCTGATCGTGGTCTTTGCGGTGGCTTAAATAGCGCTACGGTGAAATTTGCTAAAAGCCATATTAACGCTTTGGTATCTTGCGGTCGCGAGGTAAAAATCTTTTGCATCGGTAGAAAGGCTTATGAACAGCTGAAATCAACTTATAGCAAACAGGTTATTGAAACTTCCTTTGGCGTTTTTAAAGGTGCAATTGATTATAAAATTGCTGAAGAATTAGCTGGCAAGATCGTTGAGCTTTTTGACAAAAACGAGTTTGATGTCTGCGAAGTAATTTATAGCAAATTCAAATCGGCCATTGCTCAAGAGCAAGTTTTTAAGCAGATAATTCCAGCGCAAGTTCACTTTGATAAAAAGCATACCACTGTTGAATCGCCAATTAATTATGAGCCAAGTGAAGAAGAAATTTTATCGCAACTTTTGCCAAAGAATTTGGCCATGCAAATTTACAATGAGCTTTTAGAAAACAGCGCCTCAGAGCAAGGTGCTAGAATGGCGGCAATGGAAGCGGCAAGCAATAATGCGGGGAAAATGATCAAAAATTTAACCCTAGTTTATAACCGAACTCGCCAAGCCAACATCACCAAAGAACTAATTGACATAATTTCTGGTGCCAACGTTGTATAAAACAAAGCTAACCTTAAGACCTAAGTATTAGTCGTTCCAATGTTTGATCTCTCTACCACAAATCTTTGGCTCAATATTGATAAACCCATTAATTGCTCGTCAGCAAAAGCAGTGGCTATAGTTAAAAGAATTACTGGCGCAAAAAAAGTTGGCCATGGCGGAACCCTTGATCCTTTTGCTTCTGGCGTGCTTCCCATCGCTTTAAATAAAGCTACCAAAACTAGTGAAATTTTAATGAATGCGCCAAAAAAATATTTATTTCGTATTAGCTGGGGAGAGTTTCGCGATACTGATGATGTGGAAGGAAAAGTTATAGAATCAAGCCAGGCAAGGCCCACAAATGTGCAAATAATTTCGGCTCTACCCTTTTTTATAGGTAAAATTAAACAAGTGCCTTCACGCTTTTCAGCTATTAAAATCAATGGCCAACGCGCTTACGACTTGGCTAGAAAAAATATTGAATTTGAAATCAAAGAACGCGAAGTGGAAATTTTCTCATTAAAGATGATTTCAAATAATAATGAGTTTGCAGAATTCGAAATTGAATGTTCAAAAGGCACTTATGTCCGCTCATTAGCGCGCGACTTGTGTAAAAAAATTGGCGGCAATATTTGTGGCTTTGTTTCAAAACTCACGAGGCTTAGCGTTGGCAAATTTTCGTACGAAAAAAGAATTTCTCTTGACGTATTAAAACATATGACTACTTATGGAGGCCGTTTTTGTGATGGCTCGCTGCTTTGTAAGTTGCAGGTGTCTTAGCTAGGTGATCTATAGTCCCATTAAAACAAATATCAGATTCAAGCTCAATTTAAATCTCCAACCGCTTAGAGCTTTGTTCTAAGCTTAACTTAAACTTTAAAAACTTAAGAAAAATGTCTCTTCTTAAAAAATCAAAACAAGAAATTATTCAAGAATTTGCCCAAGATAAAAAAGATACGGGTTCAGTTGAAGTCCAGTGCGCTGTACTTACTAAACAAATCGATAATTTAACTGAGCATTTGAAAATTCATAAAAAAGATTTTTCTTCAAGAAGAGGTTTGTTGATTCTGGTTGGTAAAAGAAGAAGATTGCTTGATTACCTAAAAGCCGGCTCATCTGATCGTTACGAAAATCTTATCAAAAAATTAGAGATCAGAAAATAACCCTGTCTCATTTATATAAAAATAATGCCCTTTATTAATCTCTACTAATCAAAAGCTGAAAATATGTTCAAAGTTGTAAAAAAAGAAATTACCTGGAATGGAAAAACTCTATCCCTTGAAACCGGCAAGATCGCACGCCAAGCAAGTGGATCAGTTGTAGCGCGTTATGGCAACACCACAGTTCTTTGTGCTGTTACTGTTGCAAATAAAGCAGCCGAAGGTGCTGACTTTTTTCCTCTAACCGTAAATTATTTAGAAAAATCTTATGCTGCGGGAAAAATTCCTGGCGGCTTTTTTAAGCGTGAAGCTAAGCCTTCTGATGAAGCTACCCTCACTGCCCGCTTGATCGATCGTCCGATTCGTCCGCTTTTCCCGGCGAATTTTTATAATGAATTAAATGTGGTTTGCACTACCCTTTCTTATGATCCTACTTGCAATCCAGATATCGTTGCTTTGATTGCAGCTTCTGCTGCTTTGGCAATCTCTGAAGCTCCATTTCTAGAGCCAGTTGGCGGAGCAAGAGTTGGCCATATTGATGGGCAATTTGTACTAAATCCAAGCAAGGAAGACATTAAAAAAAGTCGTCTAGACCTTGTTGTTGCAGGAACTGAAACTTCAGTTTTGATGGTTGAATCTGAAGCAAAAGAGCTTTCTGAAAGCGAAATGCTTGAGGCAGTAAATTTTGGCCACCAAGCCTTTCAGCCTGTAATCCAAATGATTAAAGAACTTGCTGGGGAAGCTGGAAAGAAAAAAATTGAAGCTGGCAAAGAAGATAATGCAAAATTGAAGCAAGAAATCACTGATTTCATCGGCGATCGCCTCATTAATGCTTATAAAAAACAAGAAAAACAAGTTCGTGTTTCTGAACTCGATAAAATCGCTTCTGACATTCAAGGAAAATTTGTTAATGAAGAAGCTGGTGTTTCTGCTAATAAAGTTAAATCTTTGTTTAAAGAACTTTCGCAAGAAATTGTTCGCAATGATGTCTTAAAAAATGGCATAAGAATTGATGGCCGTAGCACTGATCAAATCAGACAAATCGCTATAGAAACTGGCTTCCTGCCACAAGTTCACGGCTGCGCCCTTTTCACTCGTGGTGAGACTCAAGCTTTAGTAGTAGCAACTTTAGGAGCTGGAAAAGATAAGCAATTAATTGAAAATCTTGACCCAGGAATGTATGAAGAATCTTTCATGCTGCATTACAATTTTCCTCCTTATTCAGTTGGTGAAACTGGCCAATTAAAGTCTCCTGGTCGTCGTGAAATTGGCCATGGTAAATTGGCTTGGCGCGCTATTAGTCCAGTTTTCCCTACTGTCGCAGAAAATTTCTCTTATGTTACTCGTATAGTTTCCGAAATAACTGAATCAAATGGTTCATCTTCAATGGCCACTGTTTGCGGCTCTTCGCTGGCATTAATGGATGCGGGTGTGCCAATAAAAGCTCCAGTTGCAGGCATCGCTATGGGGTTAATTAAAGAAAGCAGTAATTACGTTATTCTTTCTGACATTATGGGTGATGAGGATCACTTAGGTGATATGGATTTCAAAGTTGCTGGAACCAGAAATGGTATCACTGCTTTGCAAATGGATATCAAAATCAATGGCATCACTTCTGAAATTATGCAACGTGCCCTTGAGCAAGCTTATTCCGGTAGAATACATATTTTAGATAAAATGGATGAAGCTATGCCAGCTGCCCGTTCAGAACTAAATCCAAATGTTCCAAAAGTTGAAATTTTAACAATTCCGCAAAAGAAAATTCGTGAAGTCATTGGTTCGCGTGGCCGTGTAATCAAAGAAATTTGTGCAGTTTCTGGTGCAGTTGTTGATATTGAAGACGATGGTACAATCAAAATTTCTTCCAATAGCTCTGATTCAATCAAGAAAGCTATTGCGATGATCAATGAAATAACTTTTGAGCCAGAAATTGGTGATATTTACGAAGGCCCGGTGGTGAAAGTTATTGATGCTGGTGCTTTTGTCAGCATTTCTAACAATCGCGATGGCTTTATTCACATTTCTGAATTAGCCGAATACCGCGTTGATTTTGTTGAAGATGTGATCAATGAAGGGGATATTGTTAAAGTTAAAGTTATAGGCTTTGATAAAAAAGGCCGCCCGAAATTAAGCTATCGTTGTGTTGATCAAACTACTGGCGAAGATATTTCTGACCGTTTGCCAAACAAACCACAAATGGTTGACGAAAGGGAATTTGGTGGCCGTGGTGATCGCGATGATCGTCGTGGCGATAGAGGCGACAGACGTGACCGCAGAGACCGCGATGATCGTAATGACAGACGTGGTGATCGCGATGACCGTCGTGACCGCAGAGATCGCGATGACAGAGACGGTGCTCCAAAAAAGCGTCGTGGCTTTTTTGGATAAGAAGCTTCAGAAGCAATATTAAGTTTGTTAGGGGATTATATTCTTTGACAAACTTAATATATGCCGCTCTATTCAATATGATTAAACAATAAAATTAAAGGCGGGGCCATTGGTGGCTCCGCTTTTTTCACTTCTGAATATGCCAATTGCCAAAGAAAAATTAGAAAAAATTTTAGCAGAAAAATTTCCTGAAGCGCAGATTGAAGTAATAGATCTGGCAGGGGATGATAACCATTATAGTGTGAAAATTGTTGATAAAATTTTTGCTGGCAAAACAAGGATCGAACAGCATAAAATGGTTAATCAAGCTTTAAAACATATCCTTGGCGACGTTCTTCACGCCATGCAACTTAAAACTTCAGCTAATTAAACCATGTCTAACATTCTAGAAAAAATCCAACAAACCATTTCTTCACATGATGTAGTGCTTTACATGAAAGGCAGCAAAGATTTTCCACAATGTGGGTTTTCTGCTGCTGTTTCACATGTTCTAAAAACACTCGGTGTGGATTTTCTTGATATCGATGTATTGCGCGACCAAGAAGTTCGCCAAGGCATCAAAGATTTCTCCGATTGGCCAACTATTCCACAGCTTTACATTAAGGGGGAATTTATTGGCGGATGCGATATTGTCAGAGAAATGTTTCAATCAGGAGAGTTACAGCAACTGCTGAAAGAAAAAGGGATAATAAATTAATGGCTCCGGATGTCTGATTTTGCCATCGAAATATCTGATTTAAAAAAAATTTATAAGCAATCTCCCCAAAAGCTTGCGCTGAATTCTATTAATCTCCAAATCAAAAAAGGCTCTTTCTTTGGGCTTTTAGGCCCAAATGGTGCGGGTAAATCGACTATAATCAACATTCTTGCAGGTCTCATAACTAAAACTTCTGGAAAAGTAAAAATTGCTGGTATTGACATTGATCAAAACCAGTTAGCCAGCAAATTTAAAATTGGAATCGTGCCCCAGGAGTTGATTCTTGATCCCTTTTTTAACGTGCGGGAAACACTGGAAATTTATGCTGGTTATTTCGGCATCAGAAAAAAGGATCGCCGTACCGATGAAATTATTGAAGCTTTGGGTTTGAAAGATAAAGCTAAAGCTGCGCCGCGCAGCCTTTCTGGTGGTATGCGTCGCCGGCTTTTAGTAGCTAAGGCTCTAGTACATAATCCAGAAATTTTAGTTTTAGATGAACCCACCGCAGGAGTTGATGTAGAATTGCGCAGCCAACTATGGGATTATGTAAAAAAATTAAACCAAAGCGGAACCACAATTTTATTGACCACGCATTATCTAGAGGAAGCTGAGGAATTGTGCGATGAAATCGCCGTAATTAATAATGGCAATGTTATTACGCATGATAGCAAAGAAAATTTGATGGAATTGCTTTCAGTCAAAGAATTGATAATTAGCTGTGCTGAGGAAATTCGTGCCTCCCTAACCGATAATTTTCCAGGAATCACAATAAAACTTTTGGCCAAAGATAAAATTTCTATCACTTATGATCCAAAAAAAATCGAAGTGGAAAAAATTTTGCAAATAATTTGGGATAAGAAAATAAAGGCTAAAGACATTTCAACCAGCCAGCCAGACCTTGAAGAGATCTTTAAATATTTAGTCGGAAAAAAATCCTAATCCCCTCGTGCTAACAAGTTTTTCTCTCCTCTAAAATCAAAATTTGTGACCCCGCGAGAGCCCTTGAAAATCAAGGGCGGAAAGCGGGTCTTTTTTTTCTTAAGATTTTTTATTTACAAATAAAAAATTGTTTCTACCTTGCGCGCTCTTTTAAAAAAATTGCGTTTAGAAAAAGTGGCGCGGAGCCAGAGAAATCAAGGCTCCAAGTCAGGTCAAAATCTAAACAAAAATTAAGTCTTTTTCCTCTTTTACTTAATTTTAATAACTGACAAAGAAATGGAACGAGAGCAAGAATATGACGGGGCGGTGAACTCGAAAATTCACTATCTAAATTTCAAAAAAAATAGTTCCAGAAACAGTTCTACAGGGAAAAAAATCATCAAGGGACAGAAGCAGTTTTTAAAAGGTTCCATAAAAAAAATTCTCAATACAGTCGAAAATCAAACCTTCGAATTAAAGCCATCAGTCCCAGTTTATTTTATTCGTCCTAATTCAATTAAGCGTGCGGCAAAATTTTTTCTAAAAAATTTCCAAACACCGAAGTTTAAAAGTGACGTTCTCTATTCAGTAAAAAGTAACCCTGATTCAACTGTTCTGAAACATTTATTTGATGGCGGCATTAGGCATTTTGATGTTGCTTCAATGGCAGAAGTAAAGCTTATCAATGGTCTTTTTGGCGAGACGGCTAAGATGTATTTCATGCATCCAGTAAAATCACGGGAGGCAATTTTTGACGCTTATTTCAATCATGGAATCCGCGACTTCTCACTTGATTCATTTGATGAGCTGAAAAAAATTCTTGAAGTGACAGGAGACGCTAAAGATCTAGGCCTGCATATGCGTTTGGCTATACCAAATTCTCATGCCGCTTTTGATTTGTCAGGAAAATTTGGCATCTTACCAAGTGAGTCTATCTCCCTTCTAAGAAAAATGCGCTCAGCGGCCAAGCGTCTTGGAATCTGCTTTCACGTTGGTTCACAATGCATGGATCCAATTGAATATCGTAATGCCATTACAATTGTTAAAGAAATTCTTGAGCAATCTAAAGTTAGGCTTGACGTGTTGGATATTGGCGGTGGTTTCCCATCATCTTATCCAGGCATGACGCCACCAAATTTGCCGAGCTATTTTGATGAGATTTTTGACTCTATAAACCAACTACCGATTGATAAAAATTGTCATCTTTGGTGCGAGCCAGGCCGTGCTTTAGTGGCTGAATCCGGATCGCTTTTGGTGCGCGTTGAAGGTAGAAAAAAAAATATGCTTTATATTAATGATGGAACCTATGGTGGCTTGTTTGACGCGGGTTTTCCTGGCTTCATTTATCCTACAAAGGTGATAAGAGTTAAAAGCAAAGACACTCTTTCTTTAGCTCAATCTCCTTTTGGATTTTATGGGCCAACCTGCGATTCTCTTGATTCCATGAAGGGCCCATTTTATCTGCCAGAAAATATTGCTGAGGGGGATTATATCGAAATCGGCCAACTTGGCGCCTACTCTCGTAGCATCAGAACCGAGTTCAATGGCTTCAATCATAATCTACAAATTGAAGTTTGTGATGAGCCTTTAATTAGCATGTATAAAGAAATCGAGAGTGAAGAAAACTTGGTGTCACGCCAAAATAAATTGCTGTAAAAATAAAAATTTGGATACCGAAAATGACTACTAAAAAAATTACCAAAAAAGAGCTTCTAAAACGCCAAGTAAAACATATCGATATTACTTCCTTCGATGCGCGCCCAATAATTGAGCAGATGGACAATATGTCTTTCACTTCGCGCGATTTGGCTAGAGCAACAGAAATCTTTAACATGATGTTAAAAGATAATTCTTGCTCAATCATACTAACCCTTGCCGGCTCTACTTCGGCAGGGGGATGTATGAAGCTTTATGCCGATATGATAAAATATAATATGATTGATGCGGTGGTTGCCACTGGCGCTTCAATTGTGGATATGGATTTCTTCGAGGCTCTTGGATTCAAGCATTATCAAGGCACGCCATTTATTGACGATAAATTTTTACGCGAAAATTATATCGATAGAATTTACGACACTTACATCGATGAAGAAAATTTACAGCATTGTGATCACACTATTTTCAAAATTGCTAACGGCCTGGAAGCTCGCCCTTACTCGTCGCGCGAGTTTATTCATGAAATGGGTAAATTCTTAAAGAAGAATGCTAAGAAAAAAGAATCTTTGGTTGAACTTGCTTACGATAATAATGTGCCAATTTTCTGCCCAGCTTTTACTGATTCTTCTGCCGGTTTTGGTTTGGTCTTGCATCAAGTAAAAAACCCTCAAAAACACATGACTATCGATTCGATTCGTGATTTTAAAGAATTGACCGATATTAAAATTAAAGCGGGAACTACAGGGCTTTTAATGGTGGGTGGCGGTGTACCGAAAAATTTTGTTCAAGATACAGTGGTCTGTGCTGAAATTTTGGGCGAAGAAGTTGATATGCATAAATATGCTGTTCAAATCACAGTTGCCGATGCCCGCGATGGAGCTTGCTCTTCTTCAACCTTGAAAGAGGCTTGTTCTTGGGGTAAAGTTGATACTACTTACGAACAAATGGTCTATGCGGAAGCTACTTCTGTTATCCCACTTTTGGCTTCTGATGCTTATCATCGTGGTTTCTGGAAAAAGCGCAAAAGAAGGAATTTTGCTAAGATATTTTAGCTTTTATAAGGTTATTTCTAAAACTAAGAGCTCTCTTCATACATTCATTAAGATCAAGGCTGCAATATTTATAGGTTGTTTCACATGTTAAATTGTTTTGACAGCTTAAAAGATACACCTAGCAGTTGTATTTCCTGACTTAATTTTATTAGGGATATAAATATGAGGAGATCACTTGGCAATATTGCAACTAGACTTAGCAATCAAAATTGGCCTTCAGCGCTTGCTATCCGCGCTCTGGGGGACCCCCTTGCAACAGCGATAAGATTAGTTGAGCGAGGAGGTGTAATGCCTAGTCGCTCTGCTACCATGATTATTCCTGGAGTTCCCATAAATACCTTCTCTTACGGTGCAGCAATCATCAGTTCAGTTCCTTTGTGGAATTATTATGGAGTGCTTAACAACGGAAGCTCTAATAGCATGACATCATCTGATAACCCCCCTTCAACCTCTACTCTTGAAGACATGATACAACCAATACTTCCGCTTGGAGTCATGGCCTATTTATACGAGAAAGTACACAGAAAAAATCCTAAGTTTGTCTTCCCTCATAATGAGACTAGGACGGGTAGTAAAGTTATGGGGTTAGCCTGGGTAAGCCAACCAAACCACATAGTTGGAGATAAGAAATTCAAAGAAGTAAGGGAAATATTGGATAATTATGAGGCGGGGATTAACGCCTTTCTTTATAATCCTTTTTCAGGCAATTTGAATCCTATAATTGAACACAGAGTGATGGGAGAAATAGTAGAATTTCCAGACAATATTTTAACTCTACGTTGGATAAGAGAAAATAAAGCGCAGATGGAGGAGGCCTACAAAGAACATATTTCATGGCTAGCGCGCTCTTTTCTGGAGGAAGATGAGCCAGATGCTATACTTAAGGGAGAGCTTCAAAATATGGTAACTTCTTATAGAAACTCTGATTTATTGGAAATTTATCGTACCGATTTTCTAGAAGAAGTTAAAAAACTTTCTGCAGAAAGGGGAATAAATTTTTTAGCATTGTTCCGAAAGCCGAAATTAGAAGGTGCAGAACATTTAGAAGAATTGTCGAATGCGATGAATGTGCCGCCAAAGGTTAGCATCCTAGAGACTCCAGGTTGTTCACCACGTAAACCTACATTGCATCAGGTGTTCAGCGAGGAAGAACTATGGGAAGAGAAAAGCTGGAGCAACTCGGTAGGAGGGGATTAAGTTTATTAAAATTCGCTAAAATTTCCAAATTATTAGCATATAAAAATTTGGAAACAGGCGCTAGGTTTCGCTGGACAAGAATGCGCTGAGAAATAATTTTGCTGACTCTGCCAACTGCTTTTATTCTCCACAATCACTTCAAAAATGTTAGAACGAAAATCAATCTCGCGAATTACTGCGCTGCATTTAATTGCGATTCTATTCGTGATTGCCAACGTCTCTGACATTAGAATTACCGGCCTTTCCGACCTTATCCCGCTGTTTGATTTGATGATGATTTTTTATTTTGCCGTCTTCAAAAATGTTTTTTCAATCTGGTTTATTTTTTTACTAGGAATCTGGAATGACGCTCTTAACGGCAACCCTTTAGGGACAACGGCTCTCTGTTATATTTTGCTTGTAAAGCTTTTCTCATTAACCAAAGGCAAGATGATTTTAAGGGATAATTTTCAGCAAATTTGGCAGCAATTTATCGGTTTCTGTTTTTTATTCTTATTTATGAAATGGGCGATTTTGTCGGCCTTTAATGGTGTTTTCTACAGTCCTAATACTCCGCTTGTGCAGCTTGTCCTATCCTCTGTTGTTTATGTACCAATGCATAAGTTTTTTGATTATCTAAGCCAGAAACTTTTGGGAAATTCTTAATGCTTCGCGATTTTCGCAAAAACAAAATTTTTAATCGCCGCGCTTTATTGCTTGGCGCCGGGCAGTCAGCATTGGCTAGCATTTTGGTTATGCGCCTGGGTTATTTGCAGTTTTGGAAGCATGAAGAATATTCTAGCCGATCAGATAGTAACCGTATAAAGCCTTTAATCAACCCAGCGCCACGGGGCACAGTGCTTGATCGCAATGGCTTTCCCCTCACTAAAAATGACAGTAATTTTCGCCTGCTTTTTTACCTTGAAAGAAAAAGGAATACAGCAGAGACCATTGAAAAAGTGGCCCAAATTCTTGATCTAAGCAATGAGAACAAAGAAATTTTTTTGGCAAAGCTTAAAAATGCTAAGCGCAAAAGTGTAATTTCTTTAATGGATAATTTAGGCTGGGATGATTTGGCGCGCATTGAAACTTATTCGCATTTATTACCAGGAATATCTATCGAAAGTGGCATCATAAGACGCTACCCCTACCCTCACGAAACTGCGCACTTTCTAGGCTATGTTTCGCTTCCGTCTGATAAAGAGGTTGATGAAAATGAGCCAAATCTTTTTTTACACCCCGATTTTCGCATCGGTAAATTTGGTCTCGAAAAAAGTTTTGACGAGGCTTTGCGGGGCAAATATGGCGTAAAATATGTGGAGGTGAACGCACATGAGACGCCATTGCGCACTTTATCTTTAAAGCCGCCAATTGAAGGCTCACGCCTACATACAACCATAGATTTTGATCTACAAAAATTCGTTACGGAAAGAATAAAAAATGATGTTGCTTCTGTGGTGGTGATGGACGTTAAAACTGGTGAAATTTTGGCATATGCTTCAAGCCCCACTTTTGACCCAAATAATTTTGTCGAGGGCATTTCTAGAGAATATTGGCAGCAGCTTAACACTGATCCGAACAAGCCGCTTAGCAACAAACCAATCTCCGCTATTTACCCGCCGGGCTCAACTTTTAAATTAATGGTGGCATTGGCGGGGCTTGAAAATGGCTTTAATCCAAACACTAAAATTCATTGCAATGGCGCTTACCGACTTGGTCGCAGAGTTTTCCACTGTTGGAAAGAAGGGGGGCATGGCACGCTTGATCTAATGGGCGGAATAATGCATTCCTGCAATGTGTATTTTTTTACTTTGGCCAATCAAATCGGCTATGAAAAATTTACTGAAATGGCGAAACGATTTGGCTATGGCGAGAAAGTGGATATAAGCTTGTATGGGGGCCGAGCTGGCAATATTCCTTCTGATGAATGGAAAAGAAGAATTTTTAAACAGCCTTGGGTTGGTGGGGACACTCTAAATACAGCAATTGGGCAAGGGTTTGTTCTTGCTACCCCTTTACAAATGGCTCTTATCACCGCTAGAATCGCTAATGGTGCAGTGCCAATCAAACCTTATTTGGTGCGTAATCACAATATTTTTAGGCAATATGATGAGCTGAAATCCACGCCGTTAGTGAAAGAAGCATATATAAAATTTGTCCAAGAAGGAATGCGTCGTGTAGTTAATGAACCAGGCGGTACAGCGTATGGCAAAAGAATTGATATCAAAGGCTTCGAAATGGCCGGAAAAACCGGCACCTCACAAGTGATTTCCAAAAGAGAAAAACATATGACCAAAGCCGAAATCAAAGCCAATGCTAACCACGCAATCTTCGTTGGCTTTGCGCCAGTGCATAATCCGAAATATGCCTTATCTGTGGTGGTTGAACATGGTGGAGCTGGTTCTATGGCTGCTGCTCCAATTGGTAAAGATGTTATGATGAAAGTAGAGGGACTGAATAAATACTTATAGCCCCTTTTAGCAGAATTGGAAATAAGTCGTGGATAGCATCTCTTAGGCCACATCTACAATTACATAATTATTTGAACGCTGGTAATTTTTTCCGCAATAAGAACTTAAACCCTTCAATGTAAATTTTTGTTTAAACAGCCTCTCCTAAAACCAGAAAAAAATGAGGAAAATTGCCCTAAACTCTTCTCTTTCTCACTTGCACTTTCATTTTGCATTTATAAATTGCGCGACCCTTTAACAAGGAGCCCTCCTCCCTAACCTCTTTCTTTCAAAATAATGAAAAATAAAGGAAAAATTACGCAGGTAATTTCTGCTGTTGTTGACGTGGAATTTGAAAATGGCGAGATGCCAGCAATTTATAACGCGCTTGAATGTGAAAATAATGGCAAAAAACTAGTGCTGGAAGTGGCGCTACATATTGGTGAAAAATCAGTGCGCACTATAGCAATGGATTCTACGGACGGGCTAGTACGTGGCTCTGAGGTGATTGATACTGGTCGGCCAATTTCTGTTCCGGTTGGCGAAGCAACCTTAGGCCGTATTATGAATGTGATTGGCGAACCAATTGATGAAAAAGGAGAAATTAACTCAAAAGAACTTTCACCAATCCATATCAATGCTCCTGAGCTTTCCGCTCAATCAACTGAAACCGAAATTTTAGTTACTGGTATCAAAGTTATCGATCTTTTGGCACCTTATGTTAAAGGTGGAAAAATTGGTTTGTTTGGTGGTGCCGGCGTTGGTAAAACAGTTTTGATTATGGAATTAATCAATAACGTTGCCAAGGCGCATAGCGGTTACTCAGTATTTGCCGGCGTTGGTGAAAGAACGCGGGAAGGAAATGATCTTTATCATGAAATGATGGATTCCGGGGTAATTGATGTAAATAACTTAAAAAATTCTAAAGTGGCCCTAGTTTACGGGCAAATGAATGAGCCACCAGGAGCCCGCGCCCGCGTTGCTTTAACTGGCCTTACTCAAGCTGAATATTTTCGTGACAAAGAAGGGCGCGACGTGCTTTTCTTCGTAGATAATATTTTCCGTTTTACTCAAGCTGGTTCAGAAGTTTCAGCTTTGCTTGGTCGTATACCTTCAGCGGTGGGTTATCAACCAACTCTTGCAACTGAAATGGGAGCAATGCAAGAACGTATCACTTCAACTAAGCATGGCTCTATCACTTCTGTGCAAGCGATTTACGTACCAGCCGACGATTTAACTGACCCTGCCCCAGCCACTTCATTCGCACATCTTGATGCCACCACGGTTCTTTCGCGCCAAATTGCCGAAATTGGTATTTATCCAGCTGTGGACCCGCTTGATTCAACTTCACGTATTCTTGATCCACGTATTGTTGGCCAAGAGCATTATGATGTGGCCCGCGAAGTGCAAAAAACCTTGCAAGCCTACAAATCTTTGCAAGATATCATTGCCATTTTGGGTATGGATGAGCTTTCAGAAGAAGATAAACTTACTGTAGCTCGCGCCAGAAAAATTCAGCGCTTTTTGTCACAACCTTTCTTTGTTGCCGAAGTTTTTACCGGCTCCCCAGGAAAATTAGTGACTTTAAAAGACACAATTAAAAGTTTTAAAGCCATTTGCGCTGGTGAGTATGATCACCTTCCTGAAGCTGCATTTTACATGGTGGGCAGCATCGAAGAGGCAGTTGAGAAAGGCAAAAAACTTATGAAAGAAGCAAAGTAATTATGGAGCTAAATTTAGAAATTATCTCCCCAACTGGCATCGTTTTCAAAGGCGATTGTGCTCTCGCGGTTATTCCGTCAGTTGAGGGGGATATTGGTGTGATGTATGGCCACGAGGCTCTGATTGCCGCGCTTCGTCCAGGGAGAATTTTAGTTTATGATAATAAAGAAACCTTGCTTCAATCTTTTGATGTAGAAAGTGGGTTTGCAGAGATGCACGGCTTAGAGAAATTGATAGTTTTAGTCGATAAATAAAATAATATTAACCCCAGTCTCGCTTAAGCCCTTTCAATCCGATTCAGTCCAATCTTGGG
>CAZCWN010000028.1:0-20041 GCA_964502375.1 uncultured Rhizobium sp.
ACGCAATTTTGCGCGCTGTTCCTGATAAGTTGGGTGGTGTGGTAATGATGTTTGGCGCAATCGCTTTATTGTTTTTCCTTCCTTATCTTGATCGCAGTCGAATCAAGTCCGGCGCTTATCGCCCTCTTTTCCAAAAATTCTTTTGGCTCTTTATTTTAAATTTTGTTTTTCTGGGATGGTTAGGAAAATCTCCTGCCGAAGGTTGGTATATATGGGCTTCTCGATTTTCTACCTTTTACTATTACGCCTATTTTTTAATTATTTTGCCTTATTTACCAATAGTTGAAAAAACCTTGCCATTGCCTGAGTCTATTGATGCTCACTACCAATCAAAACACAGAAACCATGATTAACCCGCAAGAAGTTTATAGCCTGCTTAAGCAAATCCCATTAGGCAAAGTTACCACCTATAAAGAATTAGCGCATAAGCTTCAAACCAAGGGTTATCGTGCTGTAGGGAAAATTGTAGGAGCAAATCCAAATGCGCCACAAGTTCCCTGCCATCGCGTCGTTAGAACTGATGGAGGACTTGGCGGATATTCTTTTGGCCTTGATAAAAAGGTTGAGATTCTAGCTGCGGAAGGCGTGGAAATTGCTGATGGCAAAGTCGTTGATTTCGCAAAAAAATTGCACAAGTTTTAAAAAACAAAATGAAAAAATTTTTTTTGATTTTAGCACTTATTTCAGTGAATTCTACTTTAGGGAATTTTGCCTGGGCAAATTCCGAGCATGAGGATAGTCTAAGCACTACTGCTCTTCATCCCCAACAAATGAAATGGGAATTTGATGGGTTTTTTGGCCGCTTCGATAAGGCCTCAATTCAGCGTGGCTATCAAGTGTATAAAGAAGTTTGTGCCGCCTGCCATAGTATGAAATTAGTGTCGTTTAGAAATTTAACGGAGGCCGGCTTTTCGGAAGATGAAGTAAAACAAATTGCTTCTGAATATAGTGTTACTGATGGGCCAAATGATGAGGGGGAAATGTTTGACCGTCCCGGCCTTCCTTCTGATAGATTTGTTTCTCCTTATGCTAATGAGCAAGCTGCCCGCGCCGCCAATGGTGGTGCCTATCCGCCTGATTTATCCTTAATTATCAAAGCACGTCATGATGGCGCCAATTATGTTTATTCGCTTCTAACCGGATTCCGCGATGCTCCAGAAGGTTTTGCTATGTCGGAAGGAAAAAATTATAATCCTTATTTTGAAGGCCGCCAAATTTCTATGCCGCCTCCCATCGCTGATGATGGACAAGTTGACTACAAAGATGGAACCTATGCTACTAAAGAACAGATGGTTATTGACGTAGTAAATTTCTTACAATTTGCTGCTGAGCCTGAAATGGAAAAGCGTAAAAAAATGGGAATACGCACTATGATTTTTTTAGGCATTTTCCTAGTTATTTTATTGATAACAAAAAAATCAGTGTGGAAAAAAGTTAAATAATAGTGTTTGGGTTAACCACAGGGCTTAATAAACTGAGACATATAAGTCACAATAAGCATCCCAAACATCAATATCTCAATTCAAATGTCTTTTCAGTTTAACGAAGAAAATCAAAGGAAGGTTCGCGAAATTATTGCGCGCTATCCCATCAATCAGCAAAAATCTGCTGTTATGCCATTGCTTGATTTAGCGCAGCGGCAGAATGAAAATTGGATTTCAAAAGATGTGATAGCTTGCATTGCTGAGATTCTAAAAATACCAGAAATTAGGGTTTATGAAGTGGCCACTTTTTACACTATGTATAATCTAAAACCGGTAGGAAAATATTTGCTGCAATTTTGCCGAACCACGCCTTGTATGCTTCGCGGTATCGATAAAATTATTAAAGATTGTAAAGAAAAACTGGGAATTGAAATGGATGCTACAACAGCTGACGGGCTTTTCACCTTAAGAGAAGTTGAATGCTTAGGTGCCTGTGTTAATGCGCCAGTGGTACAAATTAGTGACGATGTTGTGGAAGATTTAACTTCTGAAAATTTTCTAAAGATTCTTGAAGATTTAAAAGCAGGCCGGCAATTCAAAGTTGGTTCCCAAGTCGGTAGACAATGCTCTGCACCAGAGAAATAGAGCTCTCCTGAGTAATATTTTTAAAAGCTTTTAAAAAGCTCTTTGGCTTTTTTTAGATTTAGATTTTCACCCCTTTCCTGACAAAAAAGTTCCACTAATTTCACAGCGTCAAAAACCGCCTGATAGTTTCTTTTGATATGATCAGCAATAAAATTAATAATAGGGGTAGGAAGCTTGATTTGCCTTTGCGCAAATCCATGAACCAAAAGCTGTTTTACTGATTCATAGCTAGGGTTTTTTATTTCGACAGTGAAGATATTTTTTAGGCGTGATGTTAGATCTTTTAGGCTAAATAAAAAAGGTGAAGATGTAGTCAGAACTAAAAAGGCCTTGGCCTCAGAGGCGCTATTAATAAGTCGCAACAACAATTCCTCATCTTTAATTTCTTCAATATTTTCCAAAATATAAAAATGATCAGCGGAAAAAAAATGGACAAAACTAAGGCCGATAATTTCTTGCTTATCTAGAAACTCCGCAGCGTAATCCCCTTTATGCTCATTGGCAAAAACATGTAAAATATGACTTTTTCCGCAAAGATTTTCGCCTTTGATTAATATAGAGGGAATATGAGCCATGGCAAAATTTTTTTGGGCAAAAAATTGATTTAAAAAATTTATTGCTGATGAATTTTCGGGGAGTTGCAAAAAATTTTCTTCGCGAAAAAAGCCTTCAGAATTATTATCCTGGAAATTGAATGAAAGTTGCAGCACTATTCAATAACCTTTGGCACCGTGAAATAGTTGTATTTGGCGTGTTTGGCGTTCTTCAACACATCCTCGGCAATATTTCCATCCGCCACTTCATCTTTCATCAAGCGTAAAGAAGTTCCATGGACATTGGTTAATGGTTCAGTGTTATCGGTATTAACTTCATTTAGTTTTTCAACCCAGCCGATAATGCTGTTTACTTGGGCTGCCGCCTTTTTGCGCTCTTCTCCTTCGGGGATTTCTATTCTTGCTAAACGGGCAACTTTTTTAATATCTTCTTCTGTAATGTGCGACATATTTTAAAAAAAATTAAGGAAAAATTGTGACGATTTTTAGTAATAAAAACCAATTAAATCAAGCTTCGCAATCAAATCTACAAAATGCTTTGCCACCTTATGGCCGTTTGATGGCTATTGATGTGGGCACAAAAAGAATTGGCATCGCTTTGTCGGATGAATCAAGATTTATTGCTACTCCTAAAATGATTTTAAATCGTCAAAGCAATAAAAATGATTTTGCAAAAATCAAAAAATTTCTCGAAGAAAATCAAGTAGTAGCAATTGTGATTGGAAGGCCGGTTAACATGGGTGGAGAGGTTACTGAAATGACTAAATTCACGGAAAAATTTGCTGAAAATTTTGATGAATTTCTAGAAAAAAAATATCCAATATTTCTTTTTGAAGAAAGATTGAGCAGCTCTGAAGCCAGGATTATCAATGCTTCAGAAGGCTCCAGAAAAAAATATGGCCCTGTGGACGACATTGCCGCAAGTATAATTTTACAGCACTTTTTGCAAAGCGGATACTAAGTCTTCGATCATTTTATTGCTGTGCAGCGGTGTGATTGTAATGCGCAAGCGCTCATCATTTTTGGCAACAGTAGGAAAATTAATGTGCTGAACGTAAATATTAAATTCATTAAGCAAGCACTCTGAAATAGCTTTGGCTTTAGCAGCATTTCCGATTCTGACCGAAATAATATGTGATTTATTTTCCACAATATTGATGCCAATTTCTTTTAATTCGCTTTTCAACTTGGCGACATTTTTATGCATTTCCTTTCTTTCTTGAGAGCTTGATTGCAAGTGACGGATATTAGTTAGAGCTGCCGCCGCAATAACCGGAGGGAGCGCTGTGGTAAAAATAAAACCGGAAGCGGTTGAGCGAATAGCGTCGATTATTTCTGTTTTGGCAGCAATATATCCGCCGATTGAGCCAAAAGATTTGGCAAAAGTTCCTTGAATTATATCAATTTTTCCTGCCATCCCCAATTCCTCACACAAGCCGGCGCCGCTTGGCCCATAAAGGCCGACACCATGCACTTCGTCAATATAAGTTAAAGCCTGATATTTTTCGGCCAAATCCACAATTTCAGTGATTTTACCAAAGTCACCGTCCATGGAGTACACTGATTCGGCAATGATTATTTTTGGATGTTCTTTGTTATATTGCTTTAAGCATTCTTCTAAATGAGCCATATCATTATGGCGAAAAATTTGTTTTTCAGCGCGGCTATTGCGAATGCCGGCAATTATTGAGGCGTGATTTTTTTCGTCGGAAAAAATTACCAAATCAGGAATAATTTTAACTAAAGCCTGAATTGTTGTATCATTGGCCACATAGCCAGAGACGAAGCATAATGCTGCATCTTTTTTGTGCAATTTTGCTACTGCGGTTTCCAACTCAACCAAAGGATAGTTAGTTCCAGAGATATTACGAGTGCCGCCAGCACCGATACCATAGCATTTTAAAGCCTTGATTGCTGCTTGAATGGCCTCTGGATTTTGGCCCATACCTAAATAATCATTCGAGCACCAAACAACAATTTTTTTACCGGTTTTGTTATTGATAGCATAAGGGAAATCGCCGCAAAGACGCGAGAGATTTACAAATTCTCGATAGCGAGATTCTTGTTTAAGGCCTTCTACGGCTTGCTTAAAATAATTTAGCATAATTTACGAACCGGCTATGAGTATGGGTTGTTTTTTAGATTTGCGCCCTCTTGGCATAATCACAATCATGCCAACGAGAATAACTAGCGATCCGACAATTACCCAAAAATCAATCACCTCTTTAAAGACAAAATAAGAAATTATAGCAGTGAAGATAAGCCGCATGAAATCAAAGGGCTGTACGGTTGATAGGTTGCTTTTGGTATAAGCGTTTGAGATGCAAATATGATTTAAGTTCGAAATCAGGCCAAGCAAAGCAAACCAACCAAAAGCTGTGAAGCTAATTGGTTTAGCATAAGGAATAGCCATAGGAATTGAAAAGATAAGCATAACTAAGGACATATAAGCGACAATAGTTGGGGATTTCTCTGTTTTGGTCATTACTTTAACCAAAATATTAGAAACCGTCCACAGAATGATCGAACCAAAGGCATGAAAATAGGCAAAATTAAATTCTCTAAAACCAGGCCTAAGTACGATCAAAATGCCGATAAAGCCTATAATAGTGCCCAGCCAAGTGAAGGGTTTTACTTTTTCTTTCAGAAAAATAACCGCGGCTACTGTGGTTAGAATAGGCACTATGAAACTAATTGAAACGGCTTCTGATAATGGCAAAGCAGCAATAACATAAAACCATAATAGCATTGACACTAAGCCATTAATGCCACGAAAAATATGTAGCCGCAACCTAGTAGTTTTCAGCACGCTTTTATAATCACTCATGATTTGAGGCATAAAAAACAGTAAGCCGAAAAAATTGCGCACCATCACGATAAAAAATATATGAAATTCTGCGGATAAATGGCGTACCAAGGTAATTAAGATGGAAGCAAGAAAGCAGGCAGCGAGAGCATAAAAAATGCCCTGGGCATTGTCAGAAAGTTGGTTGAAAGGGGCGCTTAATATTATATGTTTTTTCATATGCCCCGATAAAACTCCACAGCCTTGCTGTTTGAATTAATGCGGCTGAAATTAATCGATTCAATAAAAACTCCTTCAAAAGAGCGAGCACGCGACAAGGCAACATAAGCTTGCCCTGGGCTGAAAATATCTGATAAATCACAAGAAATTTTATCAAGTGTTAAACCTTGGGATTTGTGTATAGTCATAGCCCAAGCCAGGATAAGTGGAATTTGTGTAACCCCTGCTTCTGTCATCATTAATTTTTTTTCGTCATCAAATTTTTCAATGAGCCATTCTTCCGGAGCAATTGTTATGATTTTGCCGTTGCTAAATTCAACTAGGGGATAGGATTTTCTTGGTGAAAAATCACGAATAATTCCTAGTGAGCCATTAATTATTCCCTCTTTTTGATAAGTGTTTTTTATCATCATCACCTGTGCTCCAACCTTTAATTTCAATAGTTGTTGGGCTATGCAATTTTTCTTTAAAAATTCCACGCGATCCGTGCTGCCAAAATATTGCGCTTCATGGAGAACTTCTTTATGGGGAATATTTTTTAAATATTCATCGTTGATTTTTTCAACCTTGAAATTGTGGCTAGTAAGAATTGTGGGTTTTATCGCCAAATTATTATCGTTGGCTTTTAGCCTTGATTCTAAGGCCTTGCGATCAGATTCATCCAGCTTGCCTAAGCGCAAATTATTTAAAAGTTTTATAAATTTTTGATCAGATTGGCGAAAAACTTCTTCCAGGACAAAGGTTTGTAAATCAAGGGACTGCCACGTTTCTGAATCAAAGCAGAATTTAATATTGAGGGAGGATTTGTTAACTGGTGGTAATTGTAAAAAATCGCCAAAAAACAAGATCTGAAGCCCACCCATAGGTATATTATTTTCTCTTACCTGGCGCAAAACTTGGTCTAAAATTTCTAGAGTTTCGGGGGAAATCATAGAGATTTCATCAATAGCTAAAGCCCTGGCTTGCTTGAGTCTGCGTCTTATTTTGGTGAATTTTTTACTAAAAATATTCTCAACAATTTTATCAACTGGCAAATTGGCTAAGCCAATGCCTGACCAAGAGTGGATGGTGGTGCCGCCGATATTAACAGCTGCAATTCCAGTGCTGGCAGTTACAACCAAGCCGAATTGGCTGTAATATCTTTTTAGAAAATTGAGAAGATAAGACTTGCCACTTCCTGCGCCGCCAGTGACAAAAATATTCTTGCCAGCTTCGAATGATTTTATGACTGCAAGCTGCTGGGGAGAAAGTGAGGAGAAGTCTGGGACAACATTAGTCATAACTTATATCAGTTCGCAAAACAAAGCGCTTCAGTGTACTAGTAATAGGGTGAATAAGAAGCGGAAGTTCTGGCCCTAATCTTAATTGAATCTAGTCTAAATAAAATAGTTATACTAGGCTGCCTAAGAGCCTGCCTAGCCTTGGAATGGCTGATAGAGAGACAAAAATGGCTCTAGAGTGAAAATAGCTTCCCGAAGAAAGTATAGAAATAGATCCAAATTATTTGGCGGCTCTGGCGGCTGAAACTTTATCCTTAAAGGTTTGCAACTCAAATGCACCTGGAATTAACTCTTCCCCAATTACAAAGCCAGGAGTGCCATTAACCCCTATAGAGCCTCCAAGAGCCAAATTTGATTGAATGAGGGCATTAATTTTATCCTTATCATTCTTCAAAGTTGCTTCCAATTTTTCCATATTAATTCCTACGCTTCTAGCAGCTTTCATAGCTGCCTCTTTGCCTCTTTCATTTGTGGCCATTAAGGCGTCGTGAAATTTTTTGTAAGCAGCAGGATCAACCAGATTTACTGCTAAAGAAACAGTGGACATTTCTGTTGAAGGGGCACCCAGGATTGGAAATTCTTTGTAAATAATTCGAACCTTTTTGTCTTCTTGTAAAAGTTGATTGATGGTGTTGTGCGCTTTTTTGCAATATCCACAAGCATAGTCGAAAAATTCAACTATAGTTATGTCATAACCTGATGGAGCGTATTGCGGCGAATTTTTATCAGAGAAAAGTTCGTCTTTTTTAGAGGAAATATTTTTTTGTGCTTCTTTCATTTGAGTTTCCATCATCTTTTTTTGCATGTTAGAAACAGAGGATAAAATGGCTTGGGGATTAGCTTCAATCCATTTGGTTATCACCTTTTCGACATCTTCAACATTGCTTACTTTTTCGCTTTTTTCTAGTCCGCTTGAGTTAATTTCTACTTGAGGAGTTTCTGCCTTCTCTGAAGGTTGAGATTTTTTGCCTTTGAAAAGAGTGTAAGCACCGCCAACTATCAAAAGAATGGCAATGATTATAATTACCGGCTTAACCAAAGAGGGCTTGGTATTAAAATTTTTATTAGCAAAGGGCATAGGAATTAAATTGGAATTTGAAACAAGCTCTGGAAAAATTGAGGAGATAATTTGCTCATTATTAAATTAACCTTGGGTTTGAAATGCAACCACAAAAAAAGCCAGATTTTTCAATCGAAAATGGTTACAAAAATTTGCTTATAGCGGGAATTGATGAGGCTGGTCGAGGGCCACTTGCCGGGCCGGTAGTTGCTGCTTGTGTAATTCTGAATTATAATGATTTACCTTCGGGAATTCATGATTCAAAAAAACTTACAAAACTAAAGCGTAAAGAAATTTTTCTTGAGCTCCAAAAAAGAGCAAAATTTGGAGTTGGAATAGTTGATGAAAAAATTATCGATGAAATAAACATCCTGCAGGCAAGCAAGCTTGCGATGTATAGGGCTTTGCTTGATCTACAGAACAAATATAAAATTTTTCCGCAAATAATTTTAGTGGATGGCAATTTTCTTCCCTTTGAAGTGCAAGATGAAATTAAGGAGATTTTGCCTGTTGTAAAAGGAGATCAAAAAAGCCTTTCTATTGCTGCAGCCTCGATAATTGCTAAGGAAACACGCGATGAAATTATGGTGAATATGCATGAAAAATATCCGCAATTTTTTTTCAATAAGCATGCCGGCTATCCAACGAAATTGCATATAGAAAAAATTCACCAATTTGGAATTTGCCCAATTCATCGCAAAACTTTTAGACCAATAAATGAAATTAATTAAAGAATCCGATCCAAATTCTGTTGAACTTGCGTGCGAATTTTTGCGCGCTGGGAAGGTAATTTCTTTTGCCACTGATACAGTTTATGGAATTGCCGCTGATGCCAGCAATCCTCTAGCTGTAGAAAAATTATATGAAGTTAAAAATCGCGATAGCAAAAATCCAATTGCAATCTTTGTGAAAGATTTGAAAGCGGCAAAAAAAATTTTTTACTTTGATGAAATTGCCAAAAAAATTGCTGAAGAAACATCGGTAAAAGGCTTAACTATTATTTTAAAAACAAGGCCGGAAGCCGCTTCAATGTTAGCTAAAAACCTCAATCACAATAATGATGGCTTTTTGGGATTTAGAATTGTTGATGGTGAATTTATAAAAAAATTATTGGAAAAATTTGATGGTTATTTAGCCGTTACCAGCGCCAATAAATCTGGTCAAAAAGCCGCAATAAGCGCGGAGGAAGTGGAAAAACATTTTGAAAAACCGACCACAGCTTCGGAGCTTGATTTAATTATAGATGGCGGATTATCTAAGCAGGGTGCCCCTTCTACTGTAATAAAAATTTTTAATAAAAAAATTACCATTCTACGCCAAGGAATAGTTAAGATTTCTAAAGAATATGAACATTTTCAAAATACTTAAAAATCCTCTTATTAAATGGACAGGAATTATCTTGGTTATTTACTACGCACTTTTTGCTAATAAACAAAGCCCGCAATCCCTTGGTAATAGGCTTTCCAAAGAAAATGTTCAAAAAAACCTTGAGCAAATGAAAGAGAAGAGCAAATTCATTGTTACTAATGTTAAAGTCGCCAATGAAGTTGCCAAAGAGCGAGAAGAAAAAAGAAGATTGACTATGGGAGATGAAGAAAGAATTTTTCTGAAAGATATAAAAGCAGGCGAAGGGGATAAGGTAACTAGCTGCTCTGATAATATTGAAATATCTTATGTGATTTATTCTCCAAGCGGGCAGCAACTGGAATTTGCGCCAAATGAAAGAATTATTATTGGCAGCAAAAAAAATTGGCCTATTGAAAAAAATATTATTGGTATGAAAAAAAATGCCGTTAGGGAAATCATCTTGCCAGGCAATGTTGAAACTAATGACGAGAAACTATTAAAGCTGCTAAAACTTAATCCGGAAGGCCTTAAATATCAGGCTACAATCCTTTCTTTTTCTAGCTCTGGCAGCTCGCTTTTATGCAACTAATTAGGTTTTAATAATGAAAAAACACAAAAAGAAATCTCACGATTCAATAGCAAAATTTTTCTATGATTATTTGCCGCTTATAGTTTTCTTCGTTTGCTATAAATTGGCCAAAACCCCTGATCCGCTTATCACTGCAACGGCTTATATGATCGCCACAACTTTTGTTGCTTTAATAATTTCCTATTTTTTAACGGGAAAAATTCCGATGGTGGCGTTGTTTTCTGGAATAGTTTTGGGAATTTTTGGCAGCCTGACAATTTTTCTTAAAGACGATCTTTTTATCAAAATCAAACCAACCATTATCAATTTGCTTTTCGCGGCAATTTTATTTTACGGCTATTTTTCCAAAAAGCCCTTTTTGTCTTATCTGCTAGGTGAACAAATAAAAATGAGCAACAGCGCCTGGTTTACTCTATCAATGCGCTGGGCCTGCTTCTTTGTGTTTTTGGCTTTGTTAAATGAAATTATTTGGAGGGTTTTTCCAACCGATTTTTGGGTGCAGTTCAAAGTTTTTGGTATGATGCCAATCTCTATGATTTTCACTATTTCTCAGATGCCATTTATGATCAAAGAAATGAAAAAATTTCAGCAGCTACAGGCTATCGATTTATTGCCACCACAAACACAATAAATACAGTAAATAGGGTTATTTTGAGCCTTCCTAAAGATGATGAGGGCGAACTTCGAGAAGCCTTATATATAAAGGCCTATCATATAAATATGAAAATTTGGTTTATGAGAAGTGATCATAAATTTAAAGAGGCGCACACTCTAATATTCAGTAATCGTAACAATATCTGTGTTGCTGATATCCTCCACCATCACAACTAAAACAGAACCTTTATCAACTTTTTTTACTACTCCAACTAGCAAGCCAGGGGGAAGGGTATCACCATCTCCTGAAGTAAATACCCAATCGCCAACTTCAACCAAGCTATTTTTTGGTAAATATAGCATTTCCATCGCACCACTGTTATTCCCAGCAAGGACGCCGCGCATTCTGCTTTTAGAAGTAATAACGGGGATACGGGAGCTGGCATCAGTTAATAAAAGCAAACGTGATTTATCTTCCCCAATTTCTGAAATCCGGCCTATAACCCCTCGATTCCCAGTAACAATGCTGCCTTGTTTTACGTCACGATTTTTACCAATATCGACGAAAAGTTCTTGATTAAAAAGTTGGTGTGAGCGGCCAATAATTCTGGCCACTTTAAAAGTAGAAGTGCGCGAAGAAATAAAATTTAAAATATTGCGCAACTCTTTATTTTCTTGATTGATGTTGAGGCTTTTTATGTACAGGGTTCTAAGTTCGGTAAGATCATTCTTTAGAATCTTGTTTTCTTTTTTGGCCTCTATTAATTCATTAAAATTGGCAAGAAGATTAATTATTGCATTGAAGGGGAAAGCAGCAACTTCAACCACGGGCATTGAAATATCAACGAAGAGGAAAGAAACATTTTTTGAAAATTCACTATTTAGGCGAGAGGTAATCAAAAAAATCACGCATAAAAAACTAAAAAACACAGTTTCTATTTTTCTAAAAATTAAATTGAAACTGTGCTTGAAGCTGTAGGTTGTGCTGGTTTTTCTAAAGTCGAGATATTGCTTCATCAAAACTAATCTTGGCGGAATAAAGTTGCGCGAAACATTTTGATATTTTCAAGGACTTTACCGCAACCATTTACCACGCAAAGTAGCGGATCTTCAGCCACAAATACAGGAAGGCCAGTGGCTTGGCGCACAACATAATCAAGGTTTTTTAGTAAAGCACCACCACCACTTAATACAATGCCGCGTTCTACAATGTCTGAAGAAAGTTCCGGAGGAGTGCATTCTAGGGCAACTTTTATAGCATCAATAATTTGTTCAACAGGTTCCATCAAGCTTTCAGCAATTTGTCTTTCGGTTAAAACCATTTCTTTTGGAATGCCATTTGAAAGATCGCGGCCTTTGACTTCAATAGTTGCGCCATCTCCTTCTTCAGGAGGGCAGGCAGCGCCGATAGTTTTCTTAATGCGCTCTGCTGTTGATTCGCCAATAAGCAAATTGTGATAGCGGCGGATATAAGAAATTATTGATTCATCCATTTTATCGCCGCCAACGCGCACGGATCTTGAATAAACGATACCGCCAAGCGACAAAATTCCCACTTCAGTTGTACCGCCCCCAATATCAACAATCATTGAACCTGTAGGCTCAGTGACAGGGAGATTGGCGCCAATTGCTGCTGCCATTGGTTCTTCAATCAAATAAACTTCATTAGCGCCAGCACCTTCTGCCGCATCTTGAATGGCTCTTCTTTCAACTGGCGTGGAACCAGAAGGAACGCAGATAATTACCAATGGGCCTAACCAGCTTTTAGTTGGATTAACTTCGCGAATGAAATGTTTAATCATTTCAGCGGCCACCTTGAAATCAGCAATAACACCATCTTTTAAAGGGCGAATAGCATCAATTTTTGCAGGGGTTCTGCCTAGCATCATTTTAGCTGTGCTACCAAAAGCGCAGGGAATCATTTTACCAGCTTCGTTGAGTACAGCAACAACGGAAGGCTCGTTCAAAACTACGCCTTGACCAGCAACATACACCAAAGTGTTAGCAGTGCCAAGATCGATAGCAATGTCTTTGGAAGAGATGGAAAAAAATTTTGAAAACATTTTTGCTCCTAGATGTGTTTTAACTTGTCTAAACAATTAATATAAGCGATAGCTGAGGCCGCAAGCACATCAGTGTCTGCACCATTGGCCGTAAAAATTCGATTATTTTGTTTGAGACGAACGGTGACAGTGGCCTGTGCATCTGTCCCTTCAGTAACTGCTTGAACTTGATATAATTCAAGGCTGGCACTGTGCGGAATTAATTTGTTGATGGCATTGAAAATCGCATCTACAGGCCCGTCTTTCGAGCGGAAGCTAGTTTCGACCTCACCATTGTCAATTTTTATTTTGACGCTTGCCTCAGCTTGTTCTGTACTGCCACATTTAACGTCTAAATTGACCAAACTATAATTCGATTTTTGATTAGTGAGAGAGTCATCCACTAGCGACACAAGGTCTTCATCTAAAATCTCTTTTTTCTTGTCGGCCAATTCTTTGAATTTCTTGAAGGATTCATTAAGTGTTTCCTCGCTCAAATCATAACCAATTTCTTTCAAACGATCCCGGAAAGCAGCGCGTCCAGAGAGCTTTCCTAAAACCAAAGAAGATCTTTCTAGGCCCACCGATTGAGGTGTCATAATTTCGTAAGTGGCGCGGTTTTTCAACATTCCATCTTGGTGGATTCCGCTTTCATGAGCGAAAGCGTTAGCGCCAACTATGGCTTTGTTATATTGCACAGCAAAGCCTGTAATGCTTGATACTAACTTGGAAACTCGTGTGATCATTGTGGTGTCAAGCCCGGTTTCAACTTGGTAAAAATCAGAGCGAGTTTTAATGGCCATGACAATTTCTTCTAGAGCGGCATTTCCGGCACGTTCGCCAATGCCATTTACTGTGCATTCAATCTGCCTTGCTCCGGCACGCATCGCTGCTAATGAATTAGCAACAGCCAAGCCTAAATCATTATGGCAGTGGCTTGAAATCACGGCTTTATCAATGTTAGCAACGTTGTTTTTTATGGTAGAAATTAAATCAAAATATTCTTCAGGAGTGGTATATCCCACAGTGTCAGGAATGTTGATAGTATTGGCTCCAGCCTTGATGGCAGTTTCAATTGCTTTAAACAAAAAATCATGTTTTGAGCGAGTAGCATCTTCTGGCGACCAATCAACTTCCGCACATAAATTGCGCGCTAAGGAAACGCTTTCAGCTATTGCGGTTAACACCTGCTCTTCGCTCATTTTCAATTTAAATTCCATGTGAATTGGCGAAGTAGCAAGGAAAGTATGAATGCGAGGGTGAGCAGCAGGTTTCAAGGCTTCAGCCGTTCTTTCAATATCAGATTTTTTAGCGCGCGCTAAACCGCAAATTGTCGAATTTTTTATTGTAGATGCGATTTTATTAACTGCCTCGAAATCGCCGTTTGAAGCAGCAGGAAAGCCAGCTTCGATAACATCAACCCTCATTTTTTCGAGTGTTTTGGCAATCAGCATTTTTTCTTCCAAATTCATCGTTGCTCCAGGTGCTTGTTCACCATCGCGCAAAGTTGTGTCAAAAATTATGACTTTGTCTTTAGACATTTTCTGAGATTTTTATGGTAATTATTTTTGAAGTAGGATCCTTTATGGCACTGTCATAAGATGAATAGCAGCGCAGTAGGATTCCACTGAGCTGCTGTCCACCAATATGAGGCCTGCTCGTATAAAGAAAGCGATTGCCGTTTTGTTGGGAAAATTAATCAACAAAATACTAATTGGTGCTGCTAATTGTAAACACTATTTTCTTCGATAAATGAATTATAAATTCATTCACCAAGGTGACCTTGTGGATATTTTATTTCCAGGCACTGCCGCCAGTTTTGATGAAGCAAAAAAAATCAAGAATTTTATAAATAAAATTAAGTTAACGCCAAGAATCTTTTATGAAAAAGAACAGCTTTTAAGAAAGCCTGTTGCTCATGAATTTCCTTCTTTTTCGGCTTTTCAGAGATTTGAGCAATTAAAAGAGACAGTTGAAAGCAACGATTCCCGCCTTATTTGGTGCGGCCAGGGAGGATATGGCAGCGCAGAAATTATTCCCTTCTTGCAAAAAATGAAAAAACCAAAAAAGCAAAAAATATTTATTGGTTTTTCTGATATTTCTTCGCTCAATAAAATTTTGATTGAAGAGTGGAAATGGCATGTTGTAAGCGCGCCAATGCTTGCTCAAATTGTTCGTAATAAAGTTTCGCAAAAGTCTATAGAAACTATTGTTGATTTTATTTTTGGTAAGAAAAAAGAATTAAGATATAAGCTCAATATTTTGAACCAGTATGCCACTGAGGATATGCTTTCGGCCCCTGTAACAGGCGGCTGTGCAAGTGTTCTTGCTGGAAGTTTTGGCACTAAAAATCAGCTTGATTGGCATAACAAAATTCTCTTTTTAGAAGATGAGGGCGAAGATGGGGAAAGGCTGGATCGCTATTTTTATCAATTGGTGCAAATAATAGCAGAACAAAAAAAATATCCGCGGGCAATTTTGCTTGGCAACTTTATGGAAGCCAATCCGCATGGCACACCAAAAGGCAAAAATATCAGAATTGCCATTAAAAAATTAGCCGAAAAATTAGCAGAAAAAAATTTAAGAATTCCGCTTTTTGAAGAAAAAACCAAATGTCTTGGTCACTCTAAAAACATGATGCCCCTTTTGCTTGGCGCTGAGGCAAAAATTGCTGAGGGGGTTTTAGTTCAAAAAATTATTTAGCATACCACTTAGCAACTATCGCCTTAATTTTTTCTTCCATTTCAGCAAGCCTGGAGCCTTCTGTGGCCTGGTCTCTCAGAGAGGTGCCAATTACTTCTGATTCATCAAATCCCATGAAAGTAAAATTCGCTTTGGTGAGTAAAATTATACTATTCCAGTTAGGATAATTGAAGTTGAAAGTGTCTTCAGAATAGAGCCCGCCTGATGTGTAAAGGGTTAAAGCTTTTTTACCCTGCATCTTTTTTTTACCAGGTTCGAAAGTCTCTCCCTTCAATATAACAGCATCCATCCAGATTTTAACAGCAGCGGGAACGCCAAAATTATGCATTGGGCAAGCTATTACTAAAATATCGGCTGATTTTAACTGAGCGGCTAATTTATCATTTTTTTCCAATAATTTTGCCTCGGCTTCATCCAATTTTTGTTCATTATAATTGCGCTTGTAATAGGCTTGAATACTGGCCTCATTAAAGATGGGCATTTCTTCTTTTAACAGATCTACTACTTCAATATTTTCATTTTTGATTTGCTGCAAAAATAAGTCTAGAAGCTTCTTGGTGTTAGAAGCGGTGCCACTTGGTAAATATTTGACGATTAAGGTTTTCATAATTGTTTAGAATTTGTTTATACGCATGTGGCAGTAAGGCAATTTGCCATTTTTAGTATAGTATTTTTGGTGATATAATTCTGCTGGCCAAAAATGGGGAGCGGCGATTAATTTTGTAGAAATTTTTAGGCCTTTCTCAGTCAAAATTTTAATTAATTTTTCAGCAATAATTTTTTGTTCTTTTGTAGTATAAAAGATTGCTGAGGCATATTGTGGGCCAATGTCAGGGCCTTGGCCGTTGCGTTGCTCTGGGTCATGAATTCCAAAGAATAATTTACATAAATTTTCGAAATTGTTTTTTTGTGGATCAAAAATTACTTCCACAGTTTCAAGATGGCCGGTTTTGTGCGAACAAACTTCTTCATAAGTAGGCGCTTTCTTACTGCCGCCCATATAGCCAGAAGTAACTGATTTTATGCCTTTTTCTTTCTGAAAAAAATATTCAACACCCCAAAAACAACCGCCGGCGAAATAGGCTTTTTCAAAATTTTCTGGAATTTCTTCTTCAATAAAATCAAGCGAAATGGAATTGACGCAATAACGCGTATTCTTTGTTGTGAAGCCTTCGCCGTGAAAAATATGGCCTAAATGCCCATCGCATTTTTTGCATAAAATTTCTGTTCTTCGGCCATCGCTATCTAAAGTTTTTTTTACCGAATCCGAAAATTCATCATCAAAACTTGGCCAACCGCAGCCGGAATCAAATTGGTCATCACTGTGGAACAACTCTGCGCCGCATTGTTTGCAGAGATATTTACCACAACGATTATTTTTGTAAAATTCACCGCTGAAGGGTGGTTCAGTTCCTTTGTGAATTATTACTTGTGCTTCTTTTGGGCTAAGTTTCTTTAGCATGATTATTCCCCTCCAAATGTGAAAGCGTAGGCGCGCAAGCCTGGTGATTTAACTTTTATTTCAAGAAAAGCAGAAGATTTTTTTGGCAAATTTACTAATTCATAAAGGCGCGATTCTTTAACTAAAATCATAGCATTTTTAACATCAGCTCCTGCCTTATCAGGGCTGATTTTTTTGCCATCCAGAAAAATCTCGAGCTCAATGTTTTCATGGGCTGCGCTGGCCATAACTAGAAAAACTTTTTTAGCGACAAATTTTAAGCGCAAAACATCATCTGCTTTTTTGCTTTCAATAAATTCACGGTTGAGTTCCCAACCTCCTTGCAGTGCCCAAGCATGATTAGGAAGTGACTTCGGAAAATTTAGATCCTCCAACGAATCGTTAAAATTATTTTTGCCGCGCGCTAGGCCCAGATAAGTTTCGGGAGTAATTGAGAAGCCAATTCTATCAAGAATATTGTTATATTTTTCTGTCTTTAAATTTTTCTTATCTAGCTCTAGCAAAACGCGAATATTATTTTCCATAACATCATATTTTCCTTCGCCGAAATGAGTGTAAACCACTTCGCCATTCTTGTTAATTAAGTAATGAGCTGGCCAATATTGGTTAGAAAAATTATCCCAAGTGCGCATTTCATTATCCATCGCAACTGCATATTTTATGCCAAATCTTTTGATTGCCTCAGCAACATTTTGTGGATCTTTCTCAAAGTCAAATTCTGGTGAATGAACGCCAATAATTACTAACCCTTTACCGCTATATTTTTCCTGAAGTTTATTCATATGAGGCAAAGTGCGCAGACAATTGATGCAAGAATATGTCCAAAAATCAATTAATATGACTTTGTTTTTGAGTGCAGAAATTTCTAAAGAATCACTATTAAACCATCGATTAATCCTAATAATTTTTGGAGCTAAATATGGTTTTGTTAAACCATCTTCAATCGTTGATTTTGCTGCATTTGAGCTGCCCGGGAGGCCAGATAACAAAAGAAAAATCAGCAAAAATTGGTATAAAATTTTCATGATTAAGGAGTAGTGGTTATTTTGGAGTTGTCAGCAATAATTGAGACAGAGCAGCTTAATTCCATTAGTAATCGCGGTCCTGTGTAATATTGGCCAAAAAAAAGCCCCGCTATCCCGAAGGTTAGCGGGGCTTAGATTTAAAGCGCAGGAATAATATTATTGGTCGTTATTATTGTGATTGTTGAAGCGATTATTTCTATCGCCAAAATCTCTACGCGGAGCGCCGTCTCTTCTAAAGCCGCCGTCTCTATTATTGAAATCTCTGCGGCCGCCAGCGAATCTATCAGTTTTTCTTTTAGCCTTAGAAACTAATGGTCTACCTTCACCTGCGATTTGCTGGAAATAAGTTAAAACCCCATCAGCTTCTTCGTTTGGAACGGCAAAGAATGAGAAGGCTTCCAAAATTTTTACATTACTGATTTTGTCCTTATCTATACCAGATTGTTCTGAAACAAAATCAGTCAGTGAATCTTGATCCATTCCATCGTTTCTTCCTTTAGCGATAAAGAGCTGCGTTTTGCTAGCGTCTTCTCTGAAGCTTCCGCGATTTTCGTAGTTGTGCATGTTTTTTTCGATTAAATTTGGTTTGAAACAGGTGGTGGTCTGACGACTCTAGGGGACGATTTTGCCAAAGCAAGTCATGACTTTGCTTGGGATGGTTAAATTTTCTATAAATGCTTAAGAAAAGGGCCGCTAGAGTGATTTAAGACGTGATTATTGATAAGATAGAAAATTGAAGGAGCGCTATACTGTAGGCGGGGTGGCTGGGACGGCAGGATTCGAACCTACGGATGGCGGTACCAAAAACCGCTGCCTTACCACTTGGCGACGTCCCAATATTTTATGGCTCTTAAAAAAAGAGCGCGGCTTTTTAAGGTCCTGCCTTAGTTAAGTCAAGTAAGCTTTTGGTGTAGTTAAGCAGGTTGACATTTTGAATTCTGTGAGTAACTTGCGCCGCCCTTGCAACCGGGCTTAGGCCGAAACGGCAAAAACAAATTAAGTAATTTATTTAAATAGGACTTGAGATGAAAATTTATAATTCGATTAAATCTGCCAAAAAAAGAGATAAAAATTGTAAAGTAGTTCGCAGAAAAGGCCGCCTTTATGTGATTAACAAAGTTAATCCACGCTTCAAAGCCCGCCAAGGCTAGTTTTAATACTTTTCTGCTTTGCAGTGGCTGGTGATTAATAGCTAAAATGAAGATTAGAATTGGTACTAGAGCCAGCAAACTGGCCTTAGCACAGGTTGAAGAAGTTCGGGCTTTACTCTCCTCTCACATCCCAGTTTCTCAAATCGAGATCATTAAGATTATCACCTCAGGTGATAAAATTCAGAACCGCAATCTGGCGGATATTGGTGGTAAGGGTTTATTCATAAAAGAATTAGAGGATGCCCTTATACAGAACAAAATTGATCTTGCTGTTCATTCTGCAAAAGACCTTCCGCCGGATATACATTCTGAAACTGAGCTTGTTGCCTTTACTAAAAGGGAAGATGCCAGAGATTGTTTTATTTCCAAAAAATTTTCTTCCATAAAAGAGTTGCCGCAGGGAGCAGTTATTGGCACTTCTTCAGCGCGTCGTAAAGCAATATTGCTGCGTTTTCGCCCGGATTTGAAAATTGTTAATTTCCGGGGCAATGTTGATACGCGTTTACGTAAAATTGAAGCTAATGAAGTTGATGCAACAATTCTTGCGGTCTGTGGTTTAGTACGCTTAAGCAAAGCGGGAGGTGAGGTAGACAGCACTAAAATTAGTTGTCCTCTTGGTTATGAAATGAAAGGGATAATTGAGAAAAGTGAGATGCTCCCAGCAGGAGGGCAGGGTTCTTTGGGGCTTCAAATTAGAAAAGGGGACGAAAAAATTGCCAAGCTTTTAGAAAAAATTAATCACAGAGAAACGCAAATTTGTGTTAATAGCGAACGCGCTTTTTTAAGCGAACTTGGAGCTTCGTGTGTTACACCTGTTGCTTCGCATGCCTTTTTAGATGGAGATGTATTAAATCTAAAAACTATGATCTTAGATTATGATGGCTCAGAAATTTTTGCGACCGAAGCTTCAACAAAAGTTGCTTTACAAGAAGCAATTGAACTTGGAATTGCTGCCGCCAGAAAGACAAAAAAAGAAGCTGCAAAATTGTTAGAAAAAATTTGCAAGGATTAGAAATTTATTCATCTCAAGTTTGTCTAGAAAAGGCTGACTAATATCAAAAAATCAATTGCGGCTACCTTAGAATCACACTAATTTTCGAGGCAAAGAAGGGTTAATTCTAGTAGTAATTTCATAATTAA
>CAZCWN010000029.1:0-19508 GCA_964502375.1 uncultured Rhizobium sp.
GAACTAGATGTTTACTGGATGCAAGAGGGATTTCTTAAGCGAGACTGGGGTTATTTATAAAGAAGAAAATTCCCAATTTATTGAACTGCATGCTTAAATATATTTGTTGGGAGCTGCCTCAGAAAAAGAGTTGGCCTACCACCGCAAGGCCACAAATTCATTTTTTATCCATAACAAAAAACCAAAACTTCAAGGAAAGAAACAGAAATTAACAAATTGGTTCAGCAAACTCGATTTAGTTAATTTATTGCATTCATACAATTTAAGACAAAATCCTTAACAATCCATATGATGGAATGTATAATGAATAATCACCACTAATAACTGACCATATTTCACACAATATTAACTAACAAAAGAGGGAACTATGGACAACGTTCAATTAATTGCTTCAGTCGCCGCATTCTTTACTACAGTTAGTTTTGTGCCCCAAGCCATCAAGACCATAAAAACCAGAGAGACTAAATCGATCTCTTTCTGGACTTACTTTTTCTCGATTGTGGGAGTAAGCTTTTGGCTAACTTTTGGGATCATGATTAACAATATCCCCATGATTTTACAAAATCTTGCCGTGCTTGCTTCAAGTTCAATAATCCTTTGGATTAAGGCCTCAGAAATTTTTAAAAACGATAACGGAAAAGAAAATAAGACACCCACTACCAAAAAATTAAAAAAACTTATGAAATAAAGCTTAGGCTTAAACTAGAGTCTGTTTTATAATTCATTTAATTGCTTTTAATAAAGCAAGCTTGGTTGTGCTTAACAAAGCATAATAACCTAAGCCACTTCTAGGCCCAAGCATAAAATACTAAAGCATCTATTAAATAAGTTTTTAAGGCAGACTCTAGAGCCGGATGCTTGTGTTTTTATTAAATTCTTTCTTCACAGGTTAAAATGCTGTTATTTAAGCCACGGCAAAAAGAATAAAATTTACAAATCCATTACTAACATTTTTAGCATTGATTTGTTACTTCTCAAAAACAACACGCCCGTCATTGACAAGTTCAATCACACCAATATTTTTCGCGCCCCCTCACCTTTTTTCCAACAATTCAAAATAAAATCATGAAAGTTTATTACGACCGCGATGCTGATTTAAATATCATCAAATCGAAAAAAGTTGCCATTATTGGTTATGGCAGTCAGGCACATGCGCATGCCCAGAACCTCAGGGACAGTGGTGTCAAGGAAGTTAAAATTGCCCTAAGAGAAAATTCTAATTCTATTCCTAAAGCACAAAAAGCAGGGTTTGATGTTTTATCAAATTCTGATGCCGCTAAGTGGGCTGACGTAGTTATGATCCTCGCCCCAGACGAATTGCAGGCTGAAATTTATGAAAAAGATTTGCATGAAAATTTAAAGCAAGGCGCTTCCCTAGCCTTTGCTCACGGTCTTAATATCCATTTCCAATTGATAAAACCAAGAGCTGATCTTGATGTTTTCATGGTGGCCCCTAAAGGCCCTGGCCACACAGTTCGTGGCGAATTTACAAAATCTGGTGGCGTGCCATGCTTAGTTGCGGTTGCCCAAGATAAATCTGGCAGCGCTTTAAAAACTGCTCTTTCTTATGCCTCAGCAGTTGGTGGTGGCAGATCAGGAATCATCGAAACCACTTTCAAAGAAGAATGTGAAACTGATCTTTTTGGCGAACAAGCTGTTCTATGCGGTGGTGTTACAGCCTTGATCCAGGCTGGTTTTGAAACTTTAACTGAGGCGGGATATGCTCCAGAAATGGCTTATTTTGAATGTTTGCATGAAATGAAATTAATCGTTGATCTTCTTTATGAAGGTGGCATTGCTAACATGCGCTATTCAATTTCAAACACCGCGGAATATGGTGATTTAACACGCGGTCCAAGGGTTATTACATCTCAAACCAAAGGTGAAATGAAAAAAATCTTAAGTGAAATTCAATCAGGCGAATTTGTACGCGAATTCATGAATGAAAATAAAACCGGCAAGAAAAATTTTGATGCTCTACGCGCCAAAGGCCGTGCCCACCCAATCGAAGCAACTGGCGAAAAACTTCGCGCCATGATGCCATGGATTGCGAAAAATAAACTTGTTGATCAAAAATCTAATTAAGTTTTGCAATTAGTCACAAGTCATAAAATAAGCCAAATATGACTTGTGACTTACCTCTAGCTTTATGACTCTCTCCGCCATAATCCTTGCCGCAGGCAAGGGCACAAGAATGAAAACCGATTTGCCAAAAGTAATGCATAAGGTGGCGGGTCAAGAGTTGTTGAATATGGTGATTGATGAGGCAAAAAAGCTGGATTTAAAAAACATCACCATCGTTGTTTCCGAGGAAATGCAGAATTTCCAACAACAAATTATCGCTGAGCATCCTGAAATAAAAATCTCATTCGTTTTACAAAAAGAGCGTCGTGGCACAGCCCACGCTGTTTCGCTGGCCCTTCAAAATATTTCACAATTAGGGAAAAAAGTTTTGATACTTTACGGTGATACCCCCCTAATTTCAGCAATCACACTGAAAAAAATGCTCGATCAACTTGATGATTCAGCTCTCTGTGTTTTAGGTTTTGAATGTTTTGAAGAGAATGCCTATGGCCGCTTGGTTGTTGATGTGGATAACCATATCGAAAAAATCGTTGAATTTAAAGATGCCAGCAAAAATGAAAGAGAAATCACACTCTGTAATTCTGGTGTTATGGCTGTAAGCGGCCCCCATATAAAGAATTTGCTTTCCGAAGTTAAAGATCACAACGCTGCTGGAGAATTTTATTTAACTGATATCGTAGGCATCGCCGGCAAATTTGGCTTAAAGCGCAGCTTCATTAAAACCATTGAAGCAGAAGTTCTTGGAGTAAATTCACGTATCGAGCTTGCCAAAATTGAGGCAATAAAACAGCAACAAATTAGAAAAAAAATGATGGAATCAGGTGTAACGTTGCTTGACCCCACTTCTATTTATTTTTCTTATGACACAAAAATTGCTCATGATACTATAGTCCATCCCCATGTTGTTTTTGGGCTAAAAGTAGAAGTTGAAAAAAATGTCGAGATAAAATCTTTTTGCCATATAGAAGGCGCTGAAATCGCTTCTGGCGCAGTTATAGGCCCATTTGCTAGGATTCGCCCCCAAACAAAAATTGCCCCAAATGTTCGCATTGGAAATTTTGTCGAAGTAAAAAAATCCCAGATAAAAAAAGGAGCAAAAATTAACCATTTAAGTTATATTGGCGACAGTGAAATAGGGGAAGAAAGCAATATTGGCGCTGGCACAATCACCTGCAATTACGATGGTTATAATAAATTCAAAACCACTATCGGCCAAAATGTTTTTGTTGGCTCAAATTCTGCCCTGGTGGCGCCAGTCACAATCAATGATGGAGCAATTATAGCAGCAGGCAGCGTAATCACCAAAGATGTTGCTAAAGATGAATTAGCAGTAGCGCGCAGCAAGCAAATCGCAATTGTTGATGGAGGAAAAAGATTCCGTCAGACTAAATCAATAAAGAAAAATGAGAAATAAAAATTATCTGACAAAGCAGCTGTGGCAAGGCTCTAGCAGAAATTTTATAAAATTTCTAACAATCTTTTTTCTTGCTCTACCCTTTCCCGCCGTAGCTTCACGCACTATCACCGAAGTTAATTATTTTGCCTCTTTAAGATCAGCTGAAACTAATGTACGTGCTGGCCCAGGACAAAATTATCCTATAAAATTTACCTTCAAATTACGCGGAATCCCAGTGCGCGTAGTTAGTGAATATGACAATTGGAACGAGATCGAAGATTTTGAAGGGCAAAGTGGCTGGGTAACCCAAAGCCTGCTTACTAAAAAAAGAACTTTAATGGTTATAACAACCAAGAAGTTTGTTAATATGTATCGTAAAAATAACGAAAATTCGCGGGTAATTTTTCACTTAGAAAATAATGTGATTGGGGATTATTTAGGATGTTCGGAAGGATGGTGTAATATTAAGATAAACAACAAAAAAGGCTGGGTGAAAAGTGCTGATTTATTCGGCGCTGATAATAATAAAGAGAAATCTTAAAACATTGGGATGATCCTCAGACTTTGAATGCAAAGCTATCAATCAATTGCGCTATTCTCAAAAGAAAAATATTACGAAATTTCTTTTTTCCGTGGATCAAAATAGATAAGGATTGGCGCAGAAATATAAATTGAAGAATAAGTTCCGATAATAATCCCCACAAAGGTGGCGACACTGAAGCTTTTTAAAACTTCACCACCAAAAATGATAAGAGCCAAAAGCGAAAACAAAGTAACTCCCGAAGTAAGAACAGTTCTGCTGAGAGTTGAGTTAGTGCTGGAATTAATTAATTCCGCCAAATCCATTTTTTTATAGCGCCGCAAATTTTCACGAATTCGGTCATAAATCACCACCGAATCATTGATCGAATAACCAATAACAGTTAGAATTGCCGCGATTGAAGTGAGATTAAATTCCAAGCCGCTTATTGAAAAAAAACCTAAAGTTAGGATTGCATCATGCAACAAAGCAAAGATTCCTCCAAGGCCAAATTGCCAATCAAAACGAATCCAAATGTAAATCATGATAAAAATGAAGGATAAGAAAAGAGCTAGAAAGCCTTTCCAAATCAACTCAGAGCCCACTTGCGGACCAACATAATCAATTTTGCGATATTCTACGTCGCCAAAATTTTTATTCAAAATTTCTTGAATTTTTTTCACTATAAGAGACTGCTCTTCATCAGTTTTAGCAACACGAATCAAAAAATCTTTTTCATCAATATTTTGGATTTGCACATCATGAATCTGCGCCGTTATGAGCCTTCTAACCTTAGAAACATCCGTAGCTTCTGACAACCGTGCTTCAACTAAAATTCCACCAGCGAAATCAATTCCGAAATTTAAACCTTTCACAAAAACTAGGCCTAAGGAAGCGATGATACAAACAACTGACATAAAAAGTGCCAGTTTGTGCACCTTCATAAAATCAATATTAGCACCACTTAAGCCTGAGCGTATTGCTGAAAGGGATTTCATTTAAGAAGGATTTAGTAGATAAAGTGTGCTATTCTTTAGCACTAATTTTGCGAATTGCTGATGACATTCTAGTCAATTTTCTGGCAGCTGTGTTTAGCTTGTAAACTTTTTTAGTAACGCCGCGCATAATTTCTGGCTCTAATGCTTTAAAGGCTTCGCGGGCTTTTTTCTCATCGCCGGCTTTTATGGCGTCATCAACTTTTCTGATAAAAGTTCTAATTCTGTTTTTTCTTGCATTATTGATTTCTCTCTTTGCTAAAGAGGCGCGAAGCGCTTTTTTTGCTGATTGTGTGTTAGCCATGTTTGTTAAAATTAATTGGAAAAATTTAAAGAAGACTCTTCAAAAGAGCCGCGAAAAATATGGGCAAAATCAAATTTAGCAAGAAATTTTCGTAATACCATTCATATAGTTTAGTAAAGCTTTTGGCAAATTAATTGACCCATCTTCATTCTGATAATTTTCCAGAATTGCAAGAAGCGTTCTGCCTACAGCCAGAGCTGATCCATTTAAAGTATGAGCAAAATAATTTTTGCCATCGCTTTTATTTTTATATTTGATAGAGCCACGTCTGGCTTGAAAGTCCCCGCAATTTGAGCAGCTGGAAATTTCCCGATATTTCTCCTGACTTGGTAACCAAACTTCTAAGTCATAAGTTTTTTGCGAACAAAATCCCATATCGCCAGTACAAAGCAGAATCTTGCGGAAGGGTAATTCTAAACGACGCAGAATTTCGCAAGCAATATTCGTCATCCTTTCATGTTCTTCAGCAGAATTTTCAGCATTAGTAATTGAAACTAATTCTACTTTTTTAAATTGATGCTGGCGAATCATGCCGCGCGTATCTTTTCCAGCTGAACCAGCTTCACGTCTATAGCAAGGTGTGCAGGCAGTGAAGCGAAGTGGTAATTCATTTTCAGACAAGGTTTTTTTAGCCACTAAATTAACCAGAGAAACTTCAGAAGTTGGAATTAGCCAATAGCCATCAATAGTTGAAAAAGCCTCTTCTGAGAATTTTGGTAATTGACCAGAAAAACGCATGGCACCAGATTTTACAAGGTTTGGTGGCGAAACTTCCGTATAGCCATTTTCTAAAGCCACATCCAACATAAAGTTGGAAAGCGCCCTTTCTAAACGCGCCAACTCTCCTTTCAGCGTTGAAAAGCGTGCACCCGACATCAAGGCCGATTGCTCAAAATCAAGCATTCCCAAATTTTCACCTAATTCATCGTGAGATTTTGGCGTAAAAGAAAATTTCCTTGGAGTGCCAAATTTTTCAACTTCAACATTGTCATTTTCATCTTTGCCAGAAGGAGCGGAACTATCTGGAATGTTGGGAATTAGGGCCAGAAGCTCATTTAATTTTTCATCAATCGAAAAATCATTTCCCGCTGCATATAGATCGGCGTTCACTTTTTTTGATTCAGCCAGTAGAGCTGAAGCATCTCCTTTTGATTTTTTTACTTCCGCAATTTCTTTGGCGATTTTATTTCTTTTGGCTTGCAACTCTTGAATCAAAAAAGTTTTTTTTCTTTTTTCTTCATCAAGTGCTAGAACCTCTCTAGCCCTGCTTTCATTGCCCCTAGAGGCCATTGCAGCGTCAAATTTTTCAGGATTTTCACGAATCCATTTTATGTCTAACATTGTTTGATTGATTTAGAGATGAAGGGAAATAAAAAGTTTTTTCATTCTTTAAACCAAGCCAAAAATTTCAATGACGAAACTTGATGCGATTTCACTTTCGCAAAAATTAATTCAAATCCCATCTCACAGCGGCGTAAGTTCTGAGGTTATAGAATTACTTGCCAATCTTTTAAAAAATCTTGGTTTTACCTGCGATATTTTAGAATATGAAGGAGATGGTTCTTACAAAGTAAACAATTTGCACGCCATTTTTAACCCACAAAATTCTGAAAAAATTTTATATTTTGCTGGCCACACTGATGTAGTAAATGAGGGCGATAAAAGCCTTTGGACATATGATCCATTTTCTGCAACTATTATCGATGGAAAGCTTTTTGGTCGTGGTGCTGCTGATATGAAATGCGCGGTCGCCTGCTTCGTTTCGGCCGTTGCTGAATTTTTAGGTCAAGAAAAACCTCCAAAATTTGGTATCGGATTTTTAATCACTAATGATGAAGAAAATGATGGTATAAATGGCACAAAGAAAGTTCTGCAATGGATGGAAAAAGAGAGCAAAAAAATTTCACATTGCCTCGTGGGGGAACCTACTAATCCTGGCAGCTTTGGTAGAATGATAAAGGTAGGGAGGCGCGGCTCTATTGGCTTCACCCTAAAAATTACCGGCAAACAAGGGCATGTGGCTTATCCAGAAAATGCTCTAAATCCGATCACTGTTTTGATAAACACTTTAAAAATTTTAAAAGACCATAAATTTGATGAAGGCACAAAATTTTTTGCTCCCAGTAATCTGGAAATAACTTCAATTTCTTCACAAAATTTGGGCAACAATGTTATTCCAAACGATGCACAAGCGGCCTTTAATGTCCGTTTCAATGATTTGCATTCTTCAGAATCAATAATTGAGCTGGTCGACTATGTTTGTAAAAAAACTATTGGAGGAAATCTAGGAACCAATTCTATGGAAGCCAAATATGAGTTAAAACCCCGCATTAGTGGCGAAGCTTTTTTAAGCGACCCAAAATTCTTGGCTGAAATAGTTGTTGATTCTGTCTTCAAAGTATGTGGCAAAAAACCAGTTCTTAGCACCGATGGCGGAACCTCTGATGCTAGATTCATCAAAAATTATGCTGAAGTAGTCGAAATAGGTTTAGATAATACAACCGCCCACAAAATTGATGAATTTGTTGAAATAAAAGAAATTAAACAACTCCAAAAAACCTATTTGGAAATCCTAAAATCCTTTTAGCAATGAAATTAAGTCTACCAACCCGCCTAAAGCTTGATACTATACTGATTTTTGCGGCAATTGCTTTTGTAACAATAATGTTGACCTGCTGGTTTGCAATTCGGGTTCTTAATGAAACAAATAAAAAAATTGCTTCAGAGTTGGAAGTAGAGATGACAAGACTAGAAGGCAGTTTAACTAATAGAATTTCTCATACTTTTTCTATAATACAAAATATCAATTTACAGATTGAGGAAAATCCTCATAGCAAAAAACATATTTATGAGATCCTCAAAAGATATCGCACCCACCCTAGCCTCACTGATACTTTTTCATGGACGATTTTCTCTTGGTCTGATGAAAAATATAGAATCACAGTTGATGCCAATTACGGCATTTTAAAAGAGCCAGACGAATTTTATATTGGCAACCGCAACTATATTCCATTAACCAAAGAAACTCCGGGAGAATTTTTGCTAGGAGACCCAGTTACAGGGCTTACAAGCAAAAAATGGATGGTGCCAGGCGGAGTTGGTATTGTTGATGAAAATGGAGATTATTTGGGAGCAATTTCAATTGGATTTGAAATTGAAACTCTAGCTAAATTGCTTCATAAAACATTACAAAACCCTTATGTTAAATTTAGCCTTTTTAGTGATAGAGAGAAATTAATTCTGCAAGGCACCTCCTCTTCTTACTCTATACATGACAGCAGCAATGACAAATCTTGCAGTGCCGAGATTAACTATGTTTTTGAAGAAGTAATTTCGCGTAGAAGCGACAAAATAATGCAAATTTCTCTGATAAAAAATCCTCATGCTTTTTTGGTAAAAAGAATTTCCGACTACCCTTACATTTTATTTTTAAAATATGACGTAAAAGAAATTAGCAACCGGCTTTGGAAGAATATCGTTTCTGAATCAAGAGAGGTTTTATCAATCGCTTTTGGCTTCATAATTTTGCTTATTTTAATTTATCGAGAAAAGAAAAATTCACAAAGAATTGATAAACTTACCAATGAAACAACGCGTGCCAACGAAGCAAAAACTGAATTTTTAATACAATCCGCGCAAGAATTTAAAAGTTTCATTTTTGGAATTCAGGGGTGTGCTGAAATCATTAAAAATGATTTAAGGCGATTAATTCCAAAGCTAAAAAAATATCGCACTTCGGAAAATGATATAGATTTTAACGAGCTTGAAACTGATTTAGATTTAACCTCGGACATTATTGAAATGTCTCATGAGCTCAATGATTTTATAGCTGATTTGATTGATTTAAACCATGCTGAAAATGGTTATTTCAAAATCCGGAAAATCCATAAAGCAATCAATTTGGGCCGCATTGTTAAACAGGCTATTAAATTACTACGCAAAAGAGCAGAAAATTCTGATATTATTTTGGTCAGCAAAATTGAAGATAATTTGTTCGAGCCTTCTGATCTTGATCCAGAGAGAATTAAGCAAATAATCATAAGCCTTATTACTAACTCAATTCAATATAGCCCAAAAAATTCAGTGGTTGAAATTTTTGTAAAAAATTTGGTGCAACAAGATACACCAACAAAAAGAATTGAAATTATCATTAAAGATCAGGGCTTTGGCATGAATGAAAATGAACTAAAATTTGCTCTAAAAAGATATAAAACAATTGAGAGATTGGAGAACAAAAAGCTGCCTTCTATAAATATAGGGCTTCCTTTGGTTAAATATTTGACAGAAAAACAAGGTGGTACTTTTGAAATAACTTCAGAGAAAGGTAAAGGCACTACTGTTCGGGTAATTTTCTAGAAACTATCTCCATTATATCACACTTTAAATATGCTGAAAGCTCATGAAATTTTCCTGACATTTTTTTTTGTTGGGAAAATAAAAAAAGCTCCTGGAACTTTTGGTTCCCTTGCTTCATTAATAGTTTGGATAGTGCTCACAAAAATTTTTCTCTCTTATGAAATTTCGTTTTTGATTCAAAATATTTTTTGGGTAATTTTTTTAACTTCTGCCTTCATTTACGGCTGTTTAGCCAGCACTTCCTATGCTAAACAATTTGGCCAAATTGATCATCCAACCATAGTTATTGATGAAGTAGTTGGGCAAATTTTGGCGCTACAGTTAAGCTTTTCTTACCTGCGCGAAAGTTATTTTTCACAAACTAATCTGATAATTTTGCATCTGTTTTTATGTTTTGTACTTTTTCGCTTTTTTGATATAAAAAAGCCTTCCTTTATTGGCTATGCTGACCGTCATTTTAAGAACGGCTTTGGCGTAATGTTTGATGATCTTCTTTGCGGTGTCATATCGGGTTTTTTAACCCTAATTTTCTTCAAATTGACATTGATGATTGGTTAAATAAATTTGTTATATCTTCCTTAAAAAAATTTGATCCAAATTCATGACGCAGATTTTTCAGCAATTACTAGACCTACTTTTATCTTCAATATTACCGATTCTCGGACATATTTTACTTATCATTCTACCACTTCTTCTTGCAGTTGCTTATTTAACTTGGATGGAAAGAAAAGTAATTGCTGCAATACAATTACGCAAAGGCCCTAATGTGGTTGGCCCTTTTGGTTTATTGCAACCCTTGGCCGACGGCCTGAAGTTAGCGCTGAAAGAAGTTATTATCCCTGGAAATGCCAATAAAATTCTATTTTTACTTGCCCCAATTATCACTTTTTCTTTAGCTTTGATTGGCTGGGCCGTTATTCCTTTTTCTGAAAAATTTGTTCTCGCTAATTTAAATGTGGGCGCCATCTATCTCCTTGCCACTTCATCTCTTGGCGTTTATGGAATTATAATCTCTGGCTGGTCTAGTAATTCAAAATATGCTTTCCTTGGTGCCATTCGTTCCTCGGCGCAGATGATTTCTTATGAGGTTTCAATCGGCTTAATCATTATTTCCGTTATTCTTTGCGCTAATTCACTTAATCTTTCCGAAATTGTAATGGCTCAAAAAAATCATTGGTTTGCTTTGCCGATGTTTCCAATGTTTATATTATTTTTTGTTTCCGGTTTAGCAGAGACAAATCGTCTTCCTTTTGATTTGCCGGAAGCAGAATCTGAGCTTGTTGCTGGCTATAACGTGGAATATAGCTCAATGCCATTTTCTATGTTTTTCCTTGGCGAATACGCTAATATGATTCTAATTTCTTCCTTTGCCTCAATCCTTTTTCTTGGGGGTTGGTTGCCTCCTTTTGATATTGCAATTTTTAATACAATTCCAGGACCAATCTGGTTGATGGTAAAAATTTTCTTTCTATTATTTTGTTTTATTTGGGTGCGCGCTACTTTACCTAGATATCGTTATGATCAATTAATGCGCCTTGGTTGGAAAGTTTTTCTGCCGATATCATTAACATGGGTTGTAGGAACAGCGGCCTTCATCACTTATTTCAAATAAAATGCGTTTCTTAAAAAGAATTTACTCATTTTTACTTAAAGAAATTATTCTTGGCCATATCCTAACGCTGCGTTATTTCTTTAAGAAAAAAGTTACCATAAATTATCCTTTCGAAAAAGGCCCTTTAAGCCCGCGGTTCCGTGGTGAACACGCTTTACGGCGCTATCCAAATGGCGAAGAAAGATGTATTGCCTGCAAACTTTGTGAAGCAATTTGCCCGGCACAAGCAATTACTATTGAAGCTGAAGAGAGAGCTGACGGCAGCCGTCGTACTACAAAATATGATATAGATATGATCAAGTGTATTTACTGTGGACTGTGCCAAGAAGCATGCCCAGTTGATGCTATTGTTGAAAGTCCGAATTTTGAATTTTCTACCGAAACACGGGAAGAGCTTTATTATAACAAAGAAAAACTTCTGGCTAATGGTGAACGCCTTGAATATGCGCTACGCCATAATATTGAAGCCGAGGCCAAATATAAATAATTATGAATTTCACTCTTGGTCTTTTTTACCTTTTCTCTTTCGTATTAATTAGCTCAGCTCTAGTGGTTGTTAGCGCCAGAAATATGGTTCATTCAGTCATGTTTTTGATTCTGGCTTTTCTAAATGGCGCCGCTTTATTTGTTTTGCTTGGAGCAGAATTTTTAGCGATGCTTTTAATTGTAGTATATGTAGGCGCTATTGCAGTTTTATTCTTGTTTGTAGTAATGATGTTGAATGTTGATTTTGCAGCAATCGAGAAAAAAATTAATCGCCATTTACCAATGTTGCTCATGATTGGTGTAGTATTGTTTGCTGAAATTTTTCTTATCATCAAATTCTCCACAATCAAAGCTTACGAAATCAAACCTTTATTTAAAACCCCGCTAGACATTCATAACACCCAAGCTCTTGGTAATTTGCTTTACACTGATTTTGTGCTGCCATTCCAGCTTGCAGGCGCGGTGCTTTTTGTGGCAATGATCGGCGCTATTGTACTAACTTTGACAGACAAAGATCACTTTGTCAGAAGACAAAGAATCTCCGCCCAAACTTCACGTAATAAATCTAATTCTTTAGAAATCATTAAAGTCAAAACTGGAGAAGGAATCAATATATGAACGGACTGGAATTAAGCCATTTTATCACTCTTTCAGCAATTTTATTTTGTATTGGAGTAAGCGGAATTTTTCTTAATCGCAAAAATGCCATCTCATTGTTGATGTCATTTGAACTGATGCTCCTGGCAATTAATATTAACTTTGTTGCTTTCTCAGGGTTTTTACAGGATTTGGTTGGCCAAATTTTTGGCATTTTTATTTTAACTGTAGCCGGAGCTGAAGCAGCAATTGGTCTGGCCATTTTGGTTGTTTATTTCCACAATTGCAAAAATATTGAGATCGAAAATATTTCAACAATGAAGGGGTAATGAAATTTTCGATTTTTTTTGCAATCATCACCCTCGCCTTTTTTCCTTTAAAGCTTTTTGCGCAACAAGCTACAACCCAATATCCTTTCATTCAGGAATCAGATAACCAGAACCTTCCCCCTCTGAACATTCCTTACGATCAAGAGCAATACTGCCTTCTTGATGAAGAGGCTACACAACGTATTTTACAGCAAGTTGAGTTAAAAAATCCTAATGCAATAAAAATATTACCGGAATGTTTGAAGCTTGATCGAAAGCTGATGTTAAAAGTTGCTCTAATTGATCCAGCCCAATTCCAATACGCGTCCGAAATCTTGAAAGAAGATGAAAATTTTGTGCGCCGCATGCTCAAAGTAAACCCGGCAGTTTTGCAATATGTTTCGCTGAAATTACGCTATGATAAAACTTTCATGGAACAAGCTACCTATCTGAACCGTGATGCTTTACAATATGCAGATATAAGGCTTCTTGATAACCGGCTTTTCATGAAGAAAATGATTGCTGTCGATTCTAGAAATTACATGTTTGCTTCTGATCGCTTAAAAGAAGTTCCAGAATTTATTGAGATGGCTTTTTCTGATAACGGATTACTGCTTGCTTATGCGCCCTATAAAGTGAAAGCCAATAAAAAATTTGTAAAAATCGCCTTAAAATCAAATAGTTCAGCAATCGAATATGTAGCTGATGAGATCAAAGATGATGAAGAATTGCAGGAATTAGCCAAGCGAAAAACTTCTATAGAATCAAAGGAAGCTTTAGCGGAATTTTTGTATAAAAATTATATAATCCAGGAAAAGAAAAAAAATCTCGGCTTTGCAATTTCTAACCGCTCAAAATTTTCTCAAAATAACAAAATTATTGAACGTAATTACATTACTAAATGGCAAAGAAATTTGAATTTTGATTATGATAATGTGGAAGAAGACTTACGCCTGATTGCCGCTACAAGCCGTAATTACCCAGTTTTATGGAAGGAGGATTTACACAAATATCCTGACTTAATAAAAAAGATCACCAAATTCTTTGCCAATCACAATATTGATCGCAACACAATCGATAACCTTTCTGTTACTTATTTAACCAAAGTTAAAACCAACCCCCTAACTTTAGTTTTGAATCTTTATCTGCTGCGCGATAGTAAAGATATTGATTTGGGGCCAGAATTTGTTGATGTCACTTCTTTAACTATAATTGCCCAAAAACAAAAAAATATTTGGCGCATGACTGTTGTAGAAGTAATTTTTGACAGTGAGATCAAAGTTGATGTCTCTTATGAGAATGGCCACCGCAAATATATTCTATGGGATCTGTATACGGCTACCGAACAGGATAAAAATCCAAAAATCATCTTTAAAGTTGAAGACAAATTCAGGAATTATTTTGAAATTTTTGAAGAGCAAAGTGGCGGCAAATATCAGATGATTTACCGAATTGATCCATTAGAGAAAAATCCAAAAAAATAAATTGACTTAGTCTAGGTCCTCATATTTTTTTGCCGAGCTTTCTTTAGAGTTTAAAGACAGGCTCTAATCAAATTCCTCCAAGAAAATTATAACTTCAAAACACATGAAAAAGAACAACAGCCTCCGCGCCTTCTCTTTGATTGAACTTTCGATCGTAATTTTAATTATCGGTATTTTAATTGCTGGTGTCACTCAAAGCAGCAGATTGCTTAAACAATCAAGGCTTAGCACAGCCAGAACTCTGACTCAAGGCTCTCCAGTTTCTTCAATTAAAAATTTAGTTCTTTGGATTGAATCCACTTCGTCTTCTAGCTTTGACGATGCTGAGCAAGAAGATGGTTTAGCTCTTACAAATTGGTATGATATTAACCCTCAAGCCTCTACAAAAAGTAATTTTACTCAAACAACCACAGGGAACAAACCACTTTATTCTGAAGGCATAATAAATAACCTTCCAGTGGTGAAGTTTAATGGGTCTGCCAGTTACATGACTTCAGACAATTTCTCAAACTTAACCACCGGTACTTCCACAGTGTTTATGGTGGTAAAACTTCCTGAAACACTTTCCTCTCAGCCAATTTTCAGCAAGCGCCCAAGCGCTGCTTTTGGTTCTTCTGCTCCAAATATCCAAGTTAGTACTAACTCAACAGCAACCACTGGCTGGCAATATTGCGATGGTGCAGCGATTGTAACTAGCGGAACTGCTTGTAACTACAGTGCTACTTCTGCAGGAGTTACCGGTTCAACTTCTTATGTTGTTTCGATTGTTTACTCAAATAACTCCGCCTCTGGAGCAGGTACTGCCACTTCCACAGGCGTTAGCTTCTTCCAAAATGGTACTCTTTCTGGCCAAATTGCAACCACTGGCAACTCTCCGAATGCTTCAGCCACTGGTTCTCTTGTTATTGGAAAAGATGGAACAACCTCTCCAGCCTATTTCGGCGGATATTTAGGTGAATTAATTATTTTCGATCGTGCCTTAAGAAAAGAAGAAAGACAATCAGTTGAAACTTATCTCGGAAAAAAATGGGGTATTACTATGAGTGCAGCTTCTATTTAATTAGCAGTTAATAGTAAGATAAAAAAACCCGGGTGAAGTTAATTTCACCCGGGTTTTTTAATACCTAGGTGTATAATTGGCCTTTGTAGATAATTCTTAAACCTCTTACTGTTCTCCTTCCACAAGATAGTGTTTAGATCAAATTCTGATTTAGTAATTAAACAAATTATGCACTAAGAATTACACCATCCCTTCCTGCTTGAAGCTAAAGTAACCAACAGAAGAAATTATCAGATGATCAATAACTTTGATTTCGAGGTTTTTTAATGCCGCAATAATCTCATTAGTAAGCTTAATATCAGCTGCTGAAGGCCTCAGGTCACCGCTTGGATGGTTGTGCAATAAAATTACTGATGAAGCCGAAAGCAAGAGAGCCCTCTTCGCCACCGCTTTGGCGCTCACAAAAACCCAATCGCTATCTCCTGTGGACATTAATTCCTCTTCAATCAAGCGATGTTTTTTATCTAAAAACAAAACGCAAAAAACTTCATGATGAAGATCCTTTAACAAAGCTGTGGCATAATCAAGAACCGCTTGCCAATTGCTTAGAATTGGTTTTTGGCAAGCAGAATTTCTTAATATACGTTGGATTAAGACGGCAGTAATTTTTATTTGAACTATCATAGCCTCCCCTACTCCCTCAATGGTTTTTAGCTCTTCAGTATCAGCATTCACAACAGCAGAGATATTGCCAAATCGAGACAATAAACTTTTAGCAAGGGCTTTTGTATCTTGCCGTGGTCTGGCCGAAAAGAGTAGAATTTCCAAAAGTTCGTAATCTGATAATTCCTGTCCTAGGGACTGTAGGAATTTTTTTCTAACTCTGGCTCTGTGGCCAAAATAATCAGGATTTGCTGCGGTGTTTGTCATAAATAGCTTGGGTTATTTTATCGGTGGTAAAGTTTCTGACTCCAGTATTTTCAAGCCTTTGTAATCTCTTCAAATTATTCACAGTCCAGGCAAAAATTTCAATGCTATTAAAAACCTTCATGAAATTTTCATCAATTAAGGTGTGATATACAGACAAGAATTTTATCGAATTTTTATCTAAAAAATTGCGCAGTTTTTGTTTATAATTTCGCCCAATAATTTTCATACACACAGCCACTACTTGCGCTTTTTCGCCAAAAACTTTTCTTATTTCTGTAAAGATTTTTGCTGCCTTCTTATAATTGCTTGTAAAGGGAGCAAAATATATTCTCTCTAGCTCTATACCTGCTTTTTCTACTTCTTTTTTCACCATTTTCAAGGCCGCCGCTGCGTTTTTTTCATTGAGATTTTTGAAGTCCATCCAATAAAAAATCTCATTTTTGTAAAAAAAATAATCACGCAAAACCGGCAAATATTTTATCTCGCTTTTTTTTGGCCGATCATGTTTAAGAAGCAATTTTCCATCAAGAAACCAAATATCAAATTCCATTGCCCTAAAATCATTTTCATAAGCCTTTTTAAGGCTTTCTACTGAATTTTCCGCAATACCATTAAGCGCAAAACCACGATGAGCAAAGAGGCGAACCATATATGAAAAATAAATTTATTGTCATTGAGACAACTTATCCAAATTCTGCCAAAGGCAAAAAGCTAGCAAAAAGTCTAGCACAAATTTTACTTGAGAAAAAATTTGCTGCCTGTGTTCAATTTAATATCGTCAAAAGCTGTTATTTTTGGCAGGAAGAAATCATTACTGAACGAGAAATTTTATTAAGTATTAAAAGCAAAAATTCGCTTTATAGCGAAGTGGAAAAAATGATACTGAAACACCATTTTTATGAAGTTCCGCAAATCATTTCATTTCAGGTGACTCAAGGCTCGAAAAGCTATTTAGAATGGATCGATTCAAATGTGGTAAAACGGAAATAATAGCTGGCATAATAACTTTCAAATTTTTATATTTTGCCTGCTTTTTCTAAAGCTTGAGACTAAGCACCACAAATCAAACACCACTTAAGCAAACACCACTTAACCACCGCAAATAAACGATCTCCACAAAATTAATACCCTAAATCAAATCCCATGAATAGCAGCACCACAATCCGATGAAACCCGTTTCACAAATTAACAAACAACTAAAAACGGCTTATTTTCAGAAATATTTAAGGTTTTGAACTATGAAAATTTTATTCAACATCACTTATTTACCTTAGAAAATAGCCGTTCTTCAAACTTTTTAGGAATAAATGAGCAATAAAACAATTTTAATTGATGCCGCCCATCGCGAAGAAACGCGGGTGGCAGTTTTAGAAAATGGCATTCTACAAGATTTTGATCGCGAAGCAATTTCCATCAAACAAATCAAAGGCAATATTTATCTAGCCAAAGTCACCAGAGTTGAACCTTCCCTTCAAGCTGCTTTCGTTGACTATGGCTCTGATCGCCATGGTTTCCTTCCTTTTGCCGACATTCACCCTGATTATTATCAAATTCCTGAATCAGATCGGCAAAAATTGCGCGAGATGAACAACTCGCAAGCTACAAAACAGGACGAGGAAGAAGAAAATCAACCACAGCAAAATCGCTACAATAACTCCCCAAGAGATCGCCAGGAAAGCGGCTCAGAAGATGATCAAGGAGCTGAGGAATCAATTGTCACCGGCTCTTACTCCGTTGAAGAAGAAACCGACAGCTATCGTGGCAACATTTATAATGTTTATAAACGCTACAACATCCAAGAGGTAATCAAACCTGGCCAACTAATTTTAGTACAAGTTGCAAAAGAAGAACGCGGTAATAAAGGCGCTTCGATGACAACTTACATTTCAATCGCCGGCAAATATTGTGTTTTAATGGCCAATACCCCCAACAAAGGCGGGGTTTCTAAAAAAGTTGATAATTTCCGTGATCGTAAAATTCTAAAAACAATTTTAAACGAGCTTAATGTTCCAAACGATAGATCGGTTATTATTAGAACCGCTGGCGTTGGCAGAAAGCCGGAAGAAATTAAACGCGATTGCGATTATCTTGCTAGATTGTGGGACAGCATAAAAGAAAGCGCTTCCACTTCTAAGCCACCCGCTTTCATTCATGCTGAAGATGATGTAATCAAAAGATGCATCCGCGATGTTTATAATGAGCAAGTTAATGAAGTGATTGTCGAAGGCATTGAGGCCTTTGAAACAGTGATGAATTTCGTGAAGCTTACTATGCCGCAAAGTGCGCATAATATTAAGCTATATGAGGAAAGAGTCCCCCTTTTCAACAAATATCGCGTTGAACAGCAAATTTCCGCCCTCTACGAGAAACAAATCTTTCTTCCTTCTGGTGGCTCAATTGTAATTGATCATACCGAAGCTTTAGTTGCAATTGACGTAAACTCTGGCCGCGCCACTAAAGAAAGCGGCGTGGAAGAAACAGCCTTTTATACTAATTTGGAAGCAGCAAAAGAAATCGCTAAACAGCTTCGTCTACGTGACTTGGCCGGGCTTATAGTTATTGATTTTATCGACATGTATGACCAAAAACATCGCCGTAATGTTGAAAGGGCTTTGCGCGATGAATTACAACATGATCGCGCCCGCATTCAACTTGGACGCATAAGCGTTTTTGGTTTGCTTGAAATGTCACGCCAAAGGCTGGGAGCCAGCTTTTTTGAAACCATCACTGAGCCTTGCAAACACTGTAACGGCACTGGCTATGTGCGTTCAGTTGAAATTTTGGCAGTCAGCATTCTACGCGCCATACGCCATACTTGTTCCGACAAACAGGCGGGCGTTATCTATATTTACACTACACCAGAAACTATTTCCTACATGATGAATTTTAAAAAAGCTGAAATCATGGCCACGGAAAAAAATTATGGTGTGTATATTTTCTTACACCCAGGCGACGAAGTCGGCAGCCATGGTTTCACTATAAAAAAGCGCAAAAACCTTTCTGAAGACGAAAGACGCGACATTGAAATGCAGGTTACTACTGGCAAGGTAAATAAACTTGGCCTAGAAAAAAGTTATTTTGAAAATCAGATAGGTGAACCAGAAGAACAAGCCAGCCCTGAAACCCACCGTCGTGGGCCAAGAAAAGCTCGTGATGATAAATATAAAAGAAATCGCCGCGATAATCGAAGAAAACCTGATGATCGCAATAATCGTCAGAATTCATTCTTAGGCACAATTTTTTCAGTGTTTAAGAGAGGTTAATTTTAGCGTGGGGCCGTCACCTGAGTTATTCAGCTGTCGGCTCTTTTACATAGCTAGATCAAACTTATTAAAATATTGCATCTCAGCCAAGCCAACCTTTCCCTGCGCAATAATTAGATTAACCCCAGTCTCGCTTAAGCCCTTTCAATCCGATTCAGTCCAATCTTGGGTT
>CAZCWN010000030.1:0-6526 GCA_964502375.1 uncultured Rhizobium sp.
GGCCAATAATTCTTTTGTACTTGCATTTACCATGCTGCAAATATAAGATTTAGGAACGGGAATAAATATTTGCAACTTAATTTCTTTTCAAATTTTTGGTTTCAGTTTATTTCTTATTTTTATAAAAATTAATTTTCTCGCGCGCTTCTTTATCAAACAGCAGGGTTTTTTCTATTTCTTTAACAATTTCGCTCGTTGGAACAAAATCGTCAGCAAACGCCTGGCGCATGAAGATTAAGGCAGCAACAAACATCGAAAAAAGCGCAAAATTTTTCCACGAAAATTTCATTACGTTTCTTTGCTAAAAATTATGAGGGATGGCGGTTTTTGATGTAAACCATTACCGCCATAATGGAAGCGGGCGTGATACCCTGAATTTTGAAGGCAGCGGCAATTGTTGCCGGACGAAATTTATTTAATTTCTCACGCACTTCGAGCGAAAGACTTTGTATATTGCTGTAGTCAAGATCAAGCGGAATCTTCATATTCTCGTCTTGGCGAAAAATTTGTAAGTCTTGCTCCTGACGTTTTAAGTAAGAACTATATAAAGCATTGATGGCGATTTGATTTTTTATATCCCTCTCAATTGCGGAAACTTCTTCGGGCCAAATTTGGGCTAATACATCAAAATTAATTTCTGGAAAAGACAAAAGCTGCATAGCATTACGCACTACTCCGTCTTGCTTTATAGGCACACCAACTTGCGAAAGTTTTTTGGGAGAAATTTTTAAATTTTCTAATAAGGAAGTTTTTTCTTCGATTGCCATTTTTTTGGCCATAAAAATTTTTTCGCGCTCATTTTTAACTACACCAATTTTTATCCCCATCTCGGTTAAACGCATATCAGCATTGTCAGCACGCAAACTCAAACGATATTCCGCCCGCGAAGTTAGCATCCGATAAGGTTCAGAGGTGCCAAGAGTTGTAAGGTCATCAATCATCACACCAATATAGCTGGAAGAACGGCTTAAAGTGAATTCACCTAAATTGTGCTGCACCAATGCTGCATTGATCCCAGCAACCAGGCCCTGTCCTGCTGCTTCTTCATATCCCGTAGTACCATTAATTTGCCCGGCAAAAAATAGGCCCCGAATTTTTTTGGTTTCCAAAGTTGGCAATAATTCGCGCGGATCCACAAAATCATATTCAATAGCATAACCTGCTTGCGTAACCTGGCATTTTTCAAGCCCGGGAATTGTTTGCAAAAATTCAATTTGCACTTCCGCGGGCAATGAAGTGGAAATGCCATTTGGATAAATTAAATCGTTTTCCAACCCTTCAGGCTCTAGGAAAATCTGATGACGTTCTTTATCGTAAAAACGATGAATTTTATCTTCAATCGATGGGCAATAACGTGGCCCAACGCCAACAATGTGGCCGCCATACATGGCAGATCGATGTAAATTATTTTTAATGATTTCGTGCGTTTTTTGGTTGGTGTAAGTGATGAAACACTCAATTTGGGGAACAGTTATTTCGCGATTAAGATAAGAAAATGGGCGCGGCGGGTTGTCACCAGGTTGTTTTTCAAGGCTAGAGAAATCGATTGAATCTTTATGAATTCTTGGGGGCGTACCGGTTTTTAAACGCCCTAAAGTAAAATTATATTTTTCTAAAGTTTTAGAGAGACCATATGAAGGCTCTTCTCCAACACGTCCGGCAGGGGTTTTTTGATCACCAATATGAATCATCCCGCGCAAGAAAGTGCCAGTAGTAAGAATAACGGAAGCAGCTTTTACAACTTCGCTTTCTGCGGGACCGCCAAGAGCCACCCCGCAAACTTTGCCATTTTCAATTAGAATATCCTCAGCCGAAGCAAAAATTATTTCGAGATTAGGATAATTTTCTAAAATTTTCTTGATGGCTTTTTTGTAAAGCGCACGGTCAGCCTGAGCGCGAGGTGAATGCACAGCTGGGCCCTTAGAAGCATTTAAAATACGAAAATGAATGCCGGCCATATCGATAGCCTTGCCCATCACGCCATCTAATGCATCAATTTCTTTTACAATAGTTCCCTTCGCAACCCCACCAATTGCCGGATTGCAGGACATCTCACCTAAATTTTCTTCTTTCTTGGTAACAAGCAAAGTTTGCGCTCCCATGCGCGCCGAGGCACAAGCTGCCTCAACGCCCGCATGACCAGCACCAATGACGATTACGTCAAAATTTTTTTGAGAAATAGTTTTCAACATCGGGTGGTTTATAATATCTACTGTCTTCCCCCTCCTCTTCCAGCTTCTTTTGTGTATTCTGGAGTTATGGCTACAAAGGAAGTTACCTTGCCAATCTCCACTGCCCGTGGATTTTTGGGGCTCGGGCTAGGAGTCATAGCCTTTTTTACCTTGCTAAGCAAGGTATCCACTTCTTCTTTGGCTTTCTTATAGTTTGCTACCTCAGTGGAAATATCAACCTCTTTACCAGCTTCTACCCTGATAGATGTACCCCCTTTTATCGGAACAACAAAGTTGATTTTAGACTCAGTAAGAGATTTATAGATTTTTCCTGCTTCCTCCTCGCTTCTGGCGTAACCATGTTCCTTCAGTTTCTCTTTACTAAGCTCAATATTTACGGGTTCGCCATCAATAAGTTCTTGAAAGTGGGTAAGCCTATAATTCACTTTTTGACCATCCCAAGAACTAATTTCACTGGCAACCAAAGAAATCTTTTTTCCGCTCATCAAAAGGATTGGGTCACCAGCTAGAACTTGCTGTGATGGCATTTGCCGCTCCTGGGTTGGATAAACCACCTTCCCAGTTGCACTCTCCTCCACCTTCTTATATATCTTCTTTATAACTTCTTCGGCATTAGCTTCACTTTCAATAAAATTTGGGTGATCTTGAAAAAATTTTTGGGTTAAAGGAACTAGCTCGCCTTTTTCTACTACTACAATATGCCCTTCGCCTTTTTTATCATATACTACTGAGAGATGAAAGTCACCAACTAAGCCATCTACGCGGTAATCAGAATTAGGATCATCCCCCACATTATTAAGAATTATATCCTGTTTATTGAGCTCCTCTCCGTCAAAACCACCGGCTCCTTCACTCTTTTTACCTAACTTCTGAGTAACAACCACTTTTCTGTCCAACTGGTGGCGATCAATGACCTTACCACCCCATAATATTGAAGCCTGGCGTTGGCCATTAACCATGGACATGGCATTGATTCCAAAATTCTCATATTGCGCTTTGATTACCTCAGCCCGATTCGGAAGTTTTTGTTCCAGATCACTTCTGCTAAAAATCCCAAGCCCAGCTCTATCCACGCCTAACGGCTCATACTCACCCTTGCCTTCATTAAGATGAAAAATTGTTCTTTCATGAATGATTACATCGCCAGCATTAACTTTTCTAAGCTCTGCTTTACCATTAACAAAAACTTCTTGAAGGCCGTCTTTTTTGGCTATCTCAACTTTTACGAAGAGATTATCGGTTCCAGCAATATACATGTAGGCAATATTATTTTCTGGAATTCCGTTAAAAACTACAGAGGCCATATTGTCAGTTCCACTTGGCCTTAATATTGAAATTTCCTTAGAATAGCTACAAGGCAGAGGTATTTCGAGAATTTTTCTAAGTTTAACAGCATTTTCGCTCTCCATAGATCTCAAAAATGCTTTATTGTTAGCAACAAAACTTTCTATTTCATCAGGGCTAAAGCCGTTGACCCGATTTTGCTTTATCGATTCCTCTACTCTTTCTTGTAAATGTTTAGAAGTAGCAGAAGCGGCATCTACCCTTGATTGGCGCCTTTCTTCATTAGTAGCCGACGCAGCAATTTTTTCTTTTATATTTTTGATAGGCTCTTCAATTCCTTTACTTAATTCCCTAATTACATCTTGAGAAGATTGATCGTCCTCCAATTTCGCAGCAGCCTTATTAAGTTCTCCAGTTAAGTTTTGCAAAAACTCATAACCTTCTTTTGCAGTAGTGTGCGGAGTTACACTGCTAAAATTTTCTCCCAATATTTCTGAAAATTTTCTATTTTCTTCTTCTAGTGTTTCTTTAATGTTCTCTAAATTTTTAAGCCTAATATGTTCTAGATTGTTAAGTAGAGGTTTATCAATTTCTTCTAGCCTTTCGTTATAATGTTTTAATAGTTCTTCTAGCTCCTCAATATTCCCAACATCATTAATAATAATATTATCCGCATTAGCTTTACCTATTAATTCTTGTTCTAGAGCCTCAAGTTCAAGTAAGTCTTCTATTATACTTACTCTGTCTGTGAAGATATTTACCAGCCCTACATGTAGCTCATCCGAAATGACAGAAGATTTAAAGGAGTTAAGTAGAGAAATGATTTCATTAATTTCATTAATTGTACTATTCTCATTCCATCTACCAAGAAGCTCCTTTAGCCCATTTTTTTCCTCTGTGAGAGGGATTTTATTTAATTCATTAAGAATATTACCTTTTAATATTACACATGCAAAAAAGTTATCCCCTATTTCCTTTTCAAGCTCTCCTTTCCTGTCTGAACGTAAATTATCTATTATTTCCCTCTGTTTCTGAACGTGTTCTCTCTCCTGTAAAATTTCACCCAAACTTGTTTCTCTACCACCTAAAGTAATTTTTACTTCTTTTTGTTTTGAAATTTCTTCATCAATTACTCTTATGCCTTCTTTCAATTTGGCAGATGCAGTTCTAAAAAAGCTCCGTACCTCTACTAGATCAATTCCCCTATCATCAATTACCTTCTTAATTAAAGCTTCTTCTTGCTCTTTTTGCGCGCGGTCCCTGATTTCTTGAAATTCTTGTTGGGTTATAAAATGTTTAGAAACGCCTCTTTCTGTTTGAATTGCAACACAATGCAGCTTGCCGCCGCGCTTTTTTGGATTTGGATCATCAATTACAGCAAGAGAAAGTAGTTTTGGGCTTTCTTCGCCATGCAGGCCTTTAAAATTGCCCTTATCATCTGATTTATTAGCACCAGCCCTTTCCAGATGTTGCTCAAACTTCTCTAAGGCATAAGGGCCTGCATAAATAAAATGAGGCAAGCCGCTTTTATCAATATGAGCCTTTCCTGTGTTACCTACAACTTCCGGAATTAAATAGGCACCATATGAGCTTTTCTGTAATTCCTCTATCGTTATTTCCTCGTTCCAAGGCGATTCTGTTTCTGGCTGGTTCTTTTTGGCATTTTTAGAATATTGCTCTTCAGTTTGTGCTTTCTTACGTTTTTTATAATTTTTATATGCGTTGGCTATTGTAGCAGCAGATTGTTGCAAATATCTTTCGTACAACTGAACACTTAGGGAAGCATTTTCATCCTTTGGATCACGCAAATAAGTATTTCTACTTTCTTCCTCTGTGGCTTCCTCACCCTCCTTTACTGGTAGTATATACTGCTCTAAGTCACCACTACCTCTATAATCCTCTGTAGTATACTCACTCATTAGATCAGGCTTATAGCCCATTGCTAAACGTTGCTTGTGATATTCACCGAAAAGATCACGGAAAAAATTTATCTTCTTTATTACATTTTCTTTCTTCTCCTTCGATAATTCCTTATCTCGCAAATTGATAAACATCCCCCTCTCATGTTCATCTACTTGATACTCAAGCATTCTCATAAAAGTTTTTTCATCTGACCCCGAGGTAATCTGCCGAGAAGTTTCCCTATTATCAGCAGTAAGTAGTGTGCGGTAGAATGCTTGGATTTCTTCTAAAAATTTGTCATCCCCAATATCATCTCCCTGCTCATCTGTAAATAAAAAGGAATGTTCTTCTTTTATTTTATCGATAAAGTATTTTTTTTGCTCTTGTATCTCCTTAGTGGCGAAATTTGGAGATTGATCTATCTCTCCTTGGAGATGTATCAATCCTAATATCCAATGTGGAAAATTATCATTCCTCTCCTCTAAGTCTGCTTCTTGCTCAGATTGAATATCATCTTCTACTGACCCCTCTTCATTATATATGCCTTCCTCATATATGCTTTCCTCTAGAATAAGAGCAGCTGTAGCTTTAGCATCTTCATTTATAGCAACGCCCCTATCCTTTAGGCTTTTCCTTACTTGTTCCTTCTTTCCTTTACCCTGCTTTGATTCCTCTTCTTCCGTGGAAAGGGTATCATCATCTGTAGCCACAGAAACCGCATCTGAATCAGATTGATTATCTCCATTATCGCTTTCTGAGGGCACATCGCTTACTACAGACTCACTTTCCTCTGAGTCTCCATTATTGCTTCCTGGAGACGAGCTTTTGCTTGATATAGACTTAGACTCATCATCCCCTAAGTAGGTTGAGCTAGAAGAAGATTTTGTCGGTTTAGACATAAAGCTATTTTAAATATTTAATAATTAGGGTTAAATGCTTCTAAAAGATTATAGATATTATCTGTAGCAAATTTCCCGAAAAGTGTAAAGCAATAATTTGACTAGCTATCCCTTCAGATACAAGTTCAAAACCTTGCTATCTGCCCAATAATGATCAGATTTAATTTCATTAAAGCGCGAGACAGTGCGGGCGAAGCTTTCCCAGCCTGTGCCGGATTCATAAATTCTTCCAGCCGAAGTTTTAGCAAG
>CAZCWN010000030.1:6536-17409 GCA_964502375.1 uncultured Rhizobium sp.
TCAAAGCAGTTTTATTTTCATAAACTTCATCAATAAAAAGCGTTAATCTTCTTGCGGCATTAGCATCTTCTGGGGTGAGTTTCGGAAGTTTAAGCAAAAAAATCAGATCAAAATTTTTACATATTGCCTGATAGTCAGAAGCAGAAAATTCAACGCGACATAATTCGTCAAAATTAAAAATGGCGATTGCATGATTAGAATTGTCGCCATTTGTTGACGATATTTGAGAAGAACAAAAATAAGTTTTTTTAATCTTAACCTCGCGTCCCCAAACCTTTATTTTACAGGATTCAGGCCTTGTTCCATTAGTTAAATTCTCAATAATTTCTTTTACTATTGCGCGGTTCTTTTTGTTAGAAATAAAATAGCGTTTGCTAAGATTCTGACAATATCTGCTGCGATAATCAGTTGGGCTATCAAGATGCAAAACTTCACAATTTTTCAGCAAAATTTTATCAACAAATTCTAAAAAAACTTGGCGCTGCAGCCCATGCTTATAAAGCTCATGCGGATGAGAATTAGAGGTAAAAACCACAATTACTTTCTTTAAAAAAAGATAAGAAAAAATTCTCGAAAGCAGCATGGCATCAGCAATATCAACCACCTGAAACTCATCAAAACAAATTAATCGATGGTCTTTTACCACTCTTTTCACTGCCTCGATTAACTCATCTTTAAATTTTTCCTTCTCTTTTCTAATATCACGCAAAGCCTCATGTATCAAGCGCACAAAGGCATTAAAATGTAAATAGATTTTACTGATTTTGTGGGACAAATGGTAAAATTTTTTTACTAACATCGATTTTCCACGGCCTACGCCACCATAAATATATAGGCTTTTTATCTGTTCATTTTTTTTACCAAAAAAATCAGAAGAAATGATTTTTTTTAGAACGCCATGCGACGCCTGTTTATCAAGCGCCAACGCTAATTCTTGTAATTTTTTTTCGATGAAAATTTGTTGCGGGTCGAGATGCATTTATAAAATCTTTTAAATCGGCACTTTTAAATTTATTGCACTGCCTAGTCTTTTAGAAATCTGAGCAGCTTTTAAAAAGTGTGCAGTTTTTATTAATTATCCTGCCAAAAATTTTAAAAATGAGCAAAAATTTGTAAAAAAATTGGGTGAATGAATTTGAAAACATATTCTAGTCCAAAATTCTTTTTGATTCTATTTTTTTGCCCGATAAAAAATCATTTAGATTTCCTTCGGTTCAAAATACTTTTCCAAAACCATGCAATCATTCGACCATTTTCCGATTCTTTCGACGTTGATTTTTCTACCAATTTTATCAGCGTTACTTTTAACATTTTTAAAATTTAAAAATAATCGCGATTACCACATCTATGGCCTTAGTATAAGCCTAATAAATTTCCTTTTGAGCCTCAAACTCCTCTTTCTCTTCGATAAAAAAATTCCTGGCTTTCAGTTTTATGAGATTTTTAGGTTTTTGCAAAATTATGATATAAAATATTTTGTTGGCATCGACGGAATTTCCCTTTTGTTGATTCTTCTTACCAGCTTCCTAATCCCCATCTGCTTTGCTATTAGCATTAACTCTATTCAAAAACGGGGAAAAGAATTTGCTATTGCATTTTTGATGATTGAGGGCTTGGTAATTGGTTCTTTTAGCGCCCTTGATTTACTTTTGTTTTATATCTTTTTCGAAGCAACACTAATCCCCATGTTCTTAGTAATTGGCATCTGGGGCGGCGAGAACAGAATTTATGCCTCATACAAATTCTTTCTTTACACACTTTTTGGCTCAGTCTTTTTCCTTATTTCCATAATCCTGATTTATCTTTACACAGGCACTACTGACGTCCTTCAACTTAGCGCTGGCCTGCATAATTTCTTCCCACTCTCTTACCAAAAATGGTTTTGGTTAGGACTATTCCTCAATTTCGCCATAAAAATACCGATGTTTCCTCTCCACACTTGGTTGCCTGATGCCCACGTGCAAGCGCCAACTGCCGGTTCTGTAATTTTAGCAGGGGTTTTGATCAAACTTGGGGCCTACGCCTTCTTACGTTTTTCTTTACCATTTTTTCCTGAGGCCAGCGTATTTTTTGCCCCAATGATATTTGTTCTTAGCGTAATCGCCATTGTTTATGCTTCCTTGGTGGCTTTGATGCAAGAGGATATGAAAAAAATGATCGCTTATTCTTCAGTAGCCCATATGGGATTTGTAACTCTAGGAATTTTCAGTTTCACTCGCCAAGGTATTGATGGCGCGATCATGCAGATGATCAGCCACGGAATTGTTTCTGCCGCTCTTTTCATGTGCGTTGGCGTAATTTACGAGCGCCTTCATACCAAGAAAATCAAGGATCTAGGTGGAATTGCTGAAAAAATGCCTAATTTTGCTTTGCTGGCCATGATCTTCACTTTAGCCTCTGTTGGACTTCCTGGAACCAGCGGTTTCGTTGGCGAATTTTTAAGTATAGTGGGCGCTTTCAAAGCCAATAAACTTATTGCCGCTATCGCTGCCACCGGCGTAATTCTTGGTGCCTGCTATATGCTTTGGCTTTATAAACGTGTCTGGTTCAGTGATTTTCACAGCCACAATATAGAAACACTTTCTGACATCAAAAATATTGACCTTATTTCTCTTGGCCTAATGGCATTCTTTACAATTTTACTTGGCGTTTTACCAAATCTGGTTTTCAGATTCATTGAATTACCAGTTTCCGCTTTGGTAAAATAATTAAGCTTAAGCACCAAGCACTAACGACTAAGCACTAACTATATGTTTCACTATTTATCTCCCATTCTTCCTGAAATTACTTTATTCGTTGGCGCATTGATAATTCTAATGTCCGACGTTTTCCTTGGTAAAAAATTCAAAGAATTTTTCTATATTTCACATCTGCTTTCTTTGATTTTTTGTACTTTAAGCCTTCTTTTAATCCTCCAAAACTTTACCAAAAGCGAGCTGGCCTTTAACCAGATGTTTCTAAGCAATAGCTTCACTTCTTTTGTAAAAACAATTACGGTTTTATTGCTTTCAATAGTCATTTTAATTTCCCTGAATTTCGTCTCTAATATACAAAAAATTAGCGCGGAATTTTTGGCCTTATTGATGATAGCAACCACCGGCGGCATGGTTCTAATTTCAGCAAATGATTTTCTGGTCTTTTATTTAGGATTAGAACTACAGGCCCTTTCGATTTATCTACTTGCTGCCTTGAACCGCAATTCACCAAAATCTTCAGAAGCTGGCATGAAATATTTTATTTTGGGCTGTCTGGCTTCAGGTATCTTGCTATTTGGCGTTTCGATGATTTACGGCTTTTCGGGAACAGTTAACTTCAAAGCTTTGATGAGTCTTTACCACCATAATGAATTCGGGGGCATATCTAACCCTATCCCACTGGGTGTAATGTTTGGTTTTATTTTGGTTATCATTGCCATGTTTTTCAAAGTTGCTGCTGCCCCTTTTCATATGTGGGCTCCCGATGTTTACGAAGGCTCCGCTTCAATAGTTACCACTTTTTTTGCCACCGTGGCAAAATTCACTACTGTTCTAGCCTTGCTACGCCTGTTGGGCAGCGTGATTTTAGGATGGCCAGGAATTGAAAAAATATTCATTTCTGTCGCTATTCTTTCTATTTTTGTAGGCAGCCTAGGAGCAATTTTTCAGAAAAATTTTAAACGGCTTCTGGCTTACAGTGGGATTAGCCATGTTGGCTTTATCATACTAGGTATGGCTATTTTTGGCAAAGAAGCATTTAATGCCTGTATTCTTTATGCTATAATTTATGCTTTAATTTCTATTGGCAGCTTTGGCTTTTTAAACCTAATTCAAAGCGCTGATAAAGAAAAAGCAGGTAAAGAAGATGACCAAGAGAATGATAAAATTTTTGCTATTTCCTCGCTTTCTGGCCTTGCCAAAAGCAACCCTTTAATGGCTTTTGCTTTATCTATGTTAATGTTCTCTACTGCCGGAGTGCCTCCACTTGCAGGCTTCTTTTCAAAATTTTATATCTTAGGCGCTGCAATCCGCGGCGGCTTACTGATCCCTGCTATTGTAGCAATTCTGCTTAGCGTAATTTCTGCCTATTATTATTTACGCATTGTCAAAGTTATGTATTTTGATGAGGCCAATGAAGAAACCATTAAACTAGCTGAAATTAGCAATGTTAAATTTGTAGTAGTCCTTAGTGCAGTTATTAATCTAGGCTTTATGGCCTTCTTAAATTCTGTACTTTCAGCAATTTCTAACTTTTCGGTGCTTTAATTTGACACAGTCCACAAACGCAAAACCTCTTCATTCCTATAAGAAAGACATCCCTCTCACTGGCGAAATCACGGTGGCCGGCGATAAATCGATTTCGCATCGCTCATTAATTTTTTCTTCTTTGGCCCATGGAAAAAGCACGATTACCGGGCTTCTAGAAGGGGAAGATGTTTTAAAAACCGCAACTGCTCTACGCTTAATGGGCGTGACAATTGAAAAACAAAATGAGGGACGCTGGATTGTCAATGGTTCAGGGGTTGCAGGCTTGATGGAGCCAAGCGACATACTTGATATGGGCAATTCTGGAACCGCCGCTCGCTTGATGGCAGGATTAGTTACACCTTATAATTTTACTTCATTTTTCACCGGCGATGCCTCTTTGCGCAAGCGCCCCATGGGACGTGTTTTTGAACCTATAAAACAATTCGGCGCCCAAATTATTTCACGCCAGAATGGTTTAATGCCCTTTGCCATTATTGGCGCTAAAGACCCTTTGCCAATTTCTTATCAAATGAAAATGGCCTCTGCCCAAGTAAAAAGTTGTATTTTGCTGGCAGCCCTTAACACACGCGGCCTTACCACTATCATTGAACCAGAAAAATGTCGTGACCACACTGAAATCATGATACGTTATCTGGGACTAAAAATTACCACTGAAAATTTTCAGAATGGCACAAAAATTTCCTATCAAGGTATGCAGGAATTTGATGCCAAAAACTTCGACGTGCCAGGCGATATCTCATCTGCTGCTTTCTTAATTGTGGCAGCTCTTTTGGTTAAGGGGTCAAAAATTAAAATTAAAAATGTCGGCATAAATCCATTGCGCGATGGCGTAGTTACAACTCTACGCGAGATGGGGGGCAAAATTGAATTTCTTGACGAACGCGAAATTGGCGGCGAAAAAGTTGCAGATATTTTAGTAGAATATAGCGAATTAAAGGGCATAGAAGTTCCTGCCCATCGTGCTGCCAGCATGATTGATGAATATCCAATTCTAGCCATCGCTGCCGCAAACGCTAAAGGCCTAACCAAAATGACTGGTCTTGCGGAACTAAAAGTAAAAGAAAGTAATCGTCTTTTGATGATCGCAAATGGCCTTGAAGCATGTGGCGTTGCAGCCAATATGGGTGATGATTCCCTAGAAATTAATGGCGGAATAAAACAACAAAAAAATTTAGCTAAAATCACTACTGCCATGGATCACCGAATTGCCATGTCTTTTCTAATAATGGGCCTGGTAATGGAGGGCGGCGTTGAGATTGATGATTCCTCAATGATTGCCACCAGCTTTCCGACTTTTGAGAAAATTTTTGCTGATTTTGGAATCAAATTTGAGAAGGCTGGTCTTTAAACAAGGCTTGGAAGAATAGCACCAACAACATCATATAGAGGTTTACCACTTTTCAGTATTACAACTTATTCAATTTTACTTTTTATTTTCTGCCTTAGAAAATATCTTCTTGACTGCCGACTCGCAATACAACATTACCAATTCATCTTGATCCATTTTTCGTAAATCGTTTATAAATGGATCCCTTTTCATAAGTTCTAATAATTTTTCTTTCGGTATATTCTTGCATTCCTCATAGCAGAATTTGAAAAGCTCGTAAGGATCTTCTATGTTTTTGATCGACGTTGGCCTAGGAGAAGCAAAAAAGCTGTCCCCATATTGCTCATAATCTCTAAGCTCATCTTCTGACATTTTTCGCTCGACTTTAGTGGATTGGCTCATGCCAGTATCAATTTCAACGTGTAAAATCTTCTCTGTTTTATCAACAGATACAGCAGTAACTATCCCCTTGATGCCACCATCTACAATCCCTTCGAAAAAATATGTTTTGCCAACTACAATGCGCTGTAATTTTTTATTAAAGGCATAGCAAGGGATACTTCCATCAAAAGTTTGTGGTATATCTGTATAGCTTCGAAAAGCCTCCAGAATTTGACCGACATCTTTATATTTTTGTTCCCTTTTAAGTCTTTCTGAGAGCGAAATCCCAGGTTTAACAAAATCATTTATTTTAAAGCCGTTAGCAGAAGCTATGCTTCTATTATTAATACTATCCAAATTCCTATGGTAAGCGATGTTGGTTACAAAGACATAGGCCGACTCTTGATCGATCAAATCCTTCTCTTTTTCCACTAATTTTTTTGCCGCATCTTCTACCAAATTTTTAATTTCCGAATCAGTATTGAGACCTAAAAAAATCATTCGCTTTCCACTTGCTGGTTTTTGTAGTGCTTCTTTAAGTTGATTTTCTAATGGAGATAATAGATATGAATCTTTTGGGGAGCCGTCAAATTGGTCTTTTCCCAAGTATCCACTAACAGCCTTCATTCTCGCTTCCACCGTATATCTCTCTTTAGTTTTTTTTGATATGGCATCAAACTCACAACATTTTGGACCTTTATTAGAGGTGTCTTTTATAAGGGTTATTTCAAAACCAGCTCTTATAAAGCAATTCATTATTATTAGCTCATAATAAGCTCCCTGAAATTGCTTTTTGTTTTTTAATCTATCTATGCGTACTCTTACTTCAGGGTTTTCTGACCCAACATTATGTTCAAGAAGATATATACTATAAGCTAGCCCACAGTAACAGGCAGCTGCGCCGCTAAGCGGTGCCCAACTTATCTTGCCTTTTCCTTCGGCGCGTTTTTTGAGATAATCATAACATTTATTTTGCCATTCTATTATAGGGTGTTGTTGATCCAGAGGTTTTGTCCTTTCTAATTCAAACCATTTTTTTGTTAAAACTTCTTTCATGTAATGAAATAGAAAATCAGGAAATGTTCTCCATTCTTTTGATGAATAAATTTTGTTATCTACCCTTACTGTTTGATAATCACCGACCCTTTCCCAAATAATTGGCTTGCCAAGCCCTTGTTGTTTTTCTCTTATAAGTTTGTTTGCTTTATCAAGTTCTGAGTTGTTCATGATTTTAGTCTCAAAGTTTTCTTGGCTTGATGTCGATAAATCAGAAATTTTTTTTACTAAATCGTTACAACATTTTTTATACTTCTTTCCACTACCACAATAGCAAGCCTCGTTGCGACCAATTTTTTTCATGAGGAATTCAAATTACCTTTTTTTGGACTTAAATTTAATTTTGACGTTTCTCCATTTAGTATACTGAAAAGGGATAAACGACAAAAATATTTTACCTCTAAGTCTATCACTTCACCCTTTGTTAAGAGAGCAAGAATAGGTTAAATGCTAATCTAATGATGATAAATATCCAAATTTCCGAACCTAGTAAACTCAGCATCGAAGAAAAGATTAATACTACCTACCGGGCCGTTACGTTGTTTAGCTATGATTACTTCAGCCTTGTGAGATAAATCCTGCATTTGCGTTTTCCATTGATGGAATTTTTCTGTTTCATTTTCTGGCGGGCGCTTGCGCTCTAGATAATAACTATCGCGATAGATGAAGGCCACCACATCGGCATCTTGTTCAATTGAACCTGATTCACGCAAATCAGAAAGCTGAGGGCGCTTGTCTTCACGCTGCTCAACGGCTCGCGATAATTGGGATAAAGCCAAAACTGGAATATTAAATTCTTTGGCAATTGCTTTTAAGCCTTGCGTGATTTCAGAAACTTCCTGCACGCGACCATCACTAGCGCGCGTTGAAACGCCGCGAATCAATTGCAGATAATCAATCACCAAAAAGGCTAAATTATTTTTCCGTACCATGCGCCGTGCTCTGGTTCTGATGGCAGAAATTGACAAAGCTGGCGTGTCGTCAATAAAAAGTGGTAAACGCGAAATTTCAGCCGAGCGCGTGGCTACAGCTTCCCATTCTGTTTCGCTAAGCTGTCCAGTTCTAAATTTGGTGGCGTTGATGCTGCATTCCATCGACAAAATTCTTGATGCCAATTGATCGGAAGACATTTCCAGCGAAAAGAAACCCACCGCTTTTTTATCTTTCTGGTCAGTAACATCTTTGTTCAAAAATTTGCAGGCATTCACAACTATGTTAATTCCAAGCGCGGTTTTACCCATTGAAGGCCGTCCGGCAAGAATTACCAAATCAGATTGTTGCATGCCGCCTAGAATTTTATCGAGATCGCTAAGCCCTGTAGATATGCCGCTAATATGGCTGTCGCGCTGTCTGGCCAATAAAGTTTTATCTAAAGTTTCTTTCAGCGAAACGGAAATGCTTCTGAAATCACTTTTGCCGTTTCCATGTTCAGAAAGCTTGAACAAGGTGGCTTCAGCAAGTTCTATTTGTTCGATGGCGGAAGTTTTTTCTTCAGCTTTATAAACACGATTAACAATATCTTCACCGACCATTGACAGCGCGCGCTTAAGGGCTAGGTCCTGCACTAGGCGCCCATAATCAGCAATATCAATAATTCCGGAAGCAGAATTTAATAAAGCGGCTAAATAAATAGCGCCGCCAATGGCTTTGATTGTAGGGTCTGATTCAAAAAATTGTTTTAGAGTAATTTGGTTGGCAACGATGTTAACTTTTTCCAGATTATGCAAAATCTGGGCGAAAATTTTTTGATGAGCCGGTTCATAAAAATGCTCCTCGCGCAAAAATTCTGAAACTCGATTAAGATATTCATTGTTCAGAATTATAGTGCCAAGAATCGCCTGCTCTGCTTCAATATTGAAAAGCTCTTTGCGGCTTTCTAATTGGTTTTTTGCTGCTGTCATTTTCTAAAACTGATAAAGATAACTCAGATTAGCACCAATCAAAGTTGCCGCGTTTCCATCTTCCTTCAGACGTGAACGCGTAACATCAAGGGCAATATTATTGGTGAATTTATAGCCCACAGAAAATTGCAATTGGCGATCAGAAACGTCTGAACTTCTTTGCGGTTGTTTGATATTTCTGGTTAAATGCGAAACACTGGCGTTCCAGCTGCTATATTTGGCCATTACGGCGAAGGTGGTGTAAATGGCGTCGCGGCCTTGCTCGCCGGTGAAGTTATTGATTTTCACTAATTCAACTAATGGAATTAATGTGGTGTTGGGGCTTATATCATAAGAATATTCGGAAGTAAGATTATAGCCGGTTTCTCTGCTTCGGCCATCCATACTATCAACGCCCAGGCTTCTATAACCAATATTGTAAAACCAATTTTCTATACCAAATGGATGTTCGCCATCGAATGAAAGCGAGAAAGAAGAAAGAGTTTCAGTATTGCCCGCAAGCCCGTCATTCCTGGCGGCGCGGCCTCGATCATTTAAAGCACTGCGGCTTAGATCAGTTGTGTCATTGAAAAAGGTGTTGAGGGTTATTTTAGAATTTTCAAGCAAAGCCGCTCCACCAAAGCCTATCTTCTCTCTGAGGTTATAATCTTCGGTAAATTGCGATGTAAAAATTCCGATTCTTTTTGCTTTATTATAAGCAGTTCCAAATGTTGGATCAAATTTACCAGCGAAAAATTTCATATCTTCATTTTCGAAATGCAGCTTTAATTCTTCTATAATCAGGCCCATCTCGCTTGTGTTAAATCCACGATCAGATCTTAAAAAAGTTCGATATCTTTCTGGATAAACACTATCTCTAGTAGTCAATACATCATTAGGCTGTAGGCGTAAATCGGTTTTAATCGACCATTGTTTGTTAAAATTAAGGGCCATGTTTGGCTCAATATAAACAAAAGCATTATTGCTGGAGAGGCCTTCTTTTTGTGTTGATAAAATGCGATCAGCCTGAAATTGGAAAAGAACATCACCAGAAATATTGGGAAACTCTTCGGATTGAGCCCCTAATGCTGGCGAAAGAAAAAGAACGGACAGCGCCAAAAATTGCGGCAAAAATTTTTTCATAACAGATTTTAGGATTACTCTTTAGGAAGAACGATTGTGACTGAAGTTCCAACACCAACTTCACTTTCGATTAAAACATTGCCTCCATGCAATTCAACAAAATGTTTGCTTAAATAAATTCCAATTCCCGTTCCCGCCACGGATAGAGTGTTTTTAGCGCGGAAAAATTTTTGCCCGATATGCGCTAAATCTTCTTTTGGAATTCCGATACCGCTGTCCATAACCCGAAAGGCAATTTTATTTACGCCATTTTTGGCCATAATTTTTACCACAGAATCAGGCTTAGAATATTTGATAGCGTTGGTAATTACATTGTTAAATGAGTGTTCCAGAAGTTTGCTATCACCTTTAAATGCAGTGGGCAATTCGTTGATTTTAGTAATGATTTTAAGGTTTTTGCTTACAGCCAGGCTAGAATTTTTTTCAATCAAATCGGTAACGAATTTTCTTAAATCAAAAATTTCTTTTTCAACTTTTATGGCTGCATCGCCACTTTCCATTTTAGCCAAATTAAGCGTGGTGTGAATAAGGCCGTTCATCCTTTGAATACCGCCTTTAATGCGATCAAGAAATTTCTCTAGCCCCTTTTCATCAGGATTGGCAGATGATTTAAGTTTGCGCACTATCAACTCTCTAGTGCTGTCAATAATTTGCAGCGGAGTTTTGAATTCGTGGGAAACAAGGGCGACGAATTCATTTTGCATTTTACGCATTTCCTGCTCTTGCTTCAAAGCATCTTTCAGCTGTGAAGTTTTTTCCATCAAGGCATGGTTAGCCACCATTACTCTCTCAATTGATTGCGAACGATCCAGGGCAATTGAAAATTGATCAGCAATTGTCTC
>CAZCWN010000030.1:17419-19373 GCA_964502375.1 uncultured Rhizobium sp.
CAACCAATTCAATTTCATCAACCAGCCAGCTTCTTTTGTCCGATTGGTGAATATACATTCCACCATTAACTTTGCCATTGAAAGTGGTGGTAACCGCTATTTGCGCGGCTATGGAGAATTTTTCACAAGTTGCTTTAATGGGGGCCAAATTTGGATCTTCTTGGGCATCTTCAATTATCATCAAAGAGCTTTTTTTATTTTTATCGCCATAGCGCTGGAAAAAATGATTTTGGAAATTGATGTAATGGGCCAGCTCTTTCAGGCTTTCTTCATCATTTTTATCGTGCAACATCGGCTTGGAATCGCTGCTATGATATTCGATCACAAAATTAGTTTGAGCATCGCGGTAATCATGAATGATGCATCGATCAACTTTCAAATTATCACAAAAAGTTTTAGCAATTTTTTGTGCTATTTCGCGAATAGGAACGTCGGCTATGATTAAGGCTCCAACCTCACGCAACAGTCTTTCATTATACAAACTTCTTTCCAAATTTTTAAGAAGAGCAACACCTGAGGCACCGCTTTTTTTCTCGTCATCTGCTTGTTTTAATTGTTCTTCACTTATTTTTTGAAAACTTAATGAAGCATAGCGGCGCCCTTTTTTACCAGTAAATTTAATCGGATCGAAACTGATCTTAAATTTTGTTTTAAGGTGATCTAAAGAATAGTCGGCAATAGAAATCACCACAGAAGAAGGGATGAATTCTTTAACTGATTTAATAAGACGTACATATTCAATTTGTTCTTCAGAAGAATAATCGATATCCAAGTTAGAAAATAAAAAATCATAACTTTTGCCAATCAGTCTAAAATCCTCAGTTTTAAAGGTTCCGTAGAAAGAAGAGTTAGCATAGATGATAGAAAGAAAGTTCGGATTATTTTCCTTAGTTTCGCATAAAATTGACGGTAAAATTTTTTGAGAAACTGCTTCTTTTAATTCAGCAAGCGGGTCAATCTCGACTTCAGCGATAGGCAACTCTTCAACAGTATCATTATTTGTCGGGCGCTCTGACATGATTAATTCAATTTATATAATTTAAAGATTAGGGATATAAAAATAGACTCTAAAATATCAGAACAATGAATTAGCCAAGTTTGCCTAACAAAAAATGTTTAAAAAAAAATATTGTCTCAAAAAAGCATTATTTACTAGTGTGCCTCTCTTCCGGATTTTTCTTAGCAAAGTGGTGTTAATTTTTGAGTTGTAATCAGCGCCAAGCCATACCAATACTAGATTCATACTTTAACAGCAGAAACTTTAACTGCTCTTTTTTCGCAACTAATTTTATAATCAAATATTAAAAAATTTATGAGATCAGATGCTATATCCTCACCTGAATCATTCCCAAACAGAGAAACCGAACTTTTATTTCAACTTTTGCAAGGCGATGAAAAAGAAAGATATGAAATTGGGGCCGCGCTTAATGTAGGGCCTGATATTAATAGCCAAGTTAGGGCCTTAATTGCGACTGGTGCTGTTGATGTTAACTATGAAAACTCTAATGATCAAACAGCGTTAATGATTGCAGCTGAGAAAGGATATATAGAAATAATTGGAATTTTAATTGATGCCGGAGCAGAAATTAATGCTCAGAACTGGGAAGGAAAAACAGCGTTAACCTATGCCGTACTTAGCGGGGATGTGGCAACAATTCAAACTCTACTTAGCAAAGGGGCCAATGTAGATGGGAATAATCAAGGCCAGCCAACACCTTTGATGTGGGCTGCCTCTGTGAGAAATCCCAGAGTCGCCCAAACTTTAATTGATTCAGGAGCTAATGTTAATTATCAAACTCGCTTAGGATCAACCCCTTTGCGCTGGGCTATTGAAAATGGAAATTTAGAGACTGTTCAAGTTCTTCTTCAAAAAGAAGCCGAGGTTAATCATAGAAACCACGGAGGAAGGACAGCTTTAATGGAGGCTGCCAGAAATGGGCACGATGAAATTTCT
>CAZCWN010000031.1:0-19274 GCA_964502375.1 uncultured Rhizobium sp.
GGAAAAAGTCTAACTGTTTTTAGAAAGAGTGGTCTGAAGGGAGGGGTGCACTATAGTGCTAGCAATTGTTGCTCATTAAAATTAGAACCGAATTAACACAGCCCCACGAACCACTTAATATAAACATTATCAACCCTTCATAAACTTCTTTTTTAGCCCTTCCCAATATTCTAACCTCTTACCAAGCTCTCTTTCAAATCCACGCTCATTAGGATGATAAAATTTCGGACGAGAATTTTTTAGTAATTCAGCAGGAAAATATTCTTGCCCAGAAAAGCAATTTGGCGTGTCGTGATCATAGATATAACCCTCCCCAAAGCCCTGTTCTTTCATCATTTTAGTTGGGGCATTAAGTATATGTTTTGGCGGCAATAAATGCGTTGAAGTGCGTGCTACCTCAACAGCGGCCTTATGTGCCAGATAGCTGGAGTTAGATTTAGGCGCTGTAGCACAATATATTGTGGCATGGCTAAGCGCATAATCGCCCTCTGGACTGCCCAAAAAATCATAATTTTCTTTTGCCGCCATCACTTGCAGCAATGCATTTGGATCAGCCAGGCCAATATCTTCGGTAGCAAAGCGCGCCAACCGTCTGAGAATATAATAAGGGTCAGTGCCTGCTTCCATCATGCGCGTCAAATAATAAAGGGCAGCGTCCACATCGGAACCGCGCAGGCTTTTGTGAAAGGCGCTGATTAGATTAAAATGAAAATCACCTCTTTTATCAAAATGGGCGGCGCGCTTAGAAATCAGCTGATGCAAAGCCGTAACATCCAGTAATTTTTTGGTTTTTAATGTTAATAATTCTTCGCAGGCGTTCAGCAAATAACGCGCATCACCGCAAGCCAGAGAAAGCAATGCTTCGCGCGCCTCATTTGTAAGAGGTAAATTCGTGCCAACAATCTTTTCCAGGCGATCAAGAATTTTGGCAAGAGCAGTAAAATCAAGCGGCTCTAGAGTTACAACTTTACAGCGCGAAAGCAGAGCCGCGTTTAAATGAAAAGAAGGGTTCTCGGTGGTGGTACCGATTAAAATTATTGTACCATCTTCAATAAATGGCAGAAAAAGATCCTGCTGAGTTTTGTTGAAATGATGAATCTCATCAATCATTAGAATGGTTCTGCCGGCGCTCACGGGCTCTGTAATAAGGCTTTGTTGGCGGGTCGGTATATTATTTTCTGCTGATTTCTCAATTGCCTTACGCACTTCTGCCACGCCTGAATTTATTGCTGAAAGCGCTATAAATTCAGCATCACAAACTTTAGCCAAAGCCTTGGCAATTGTGGTTTTACCTGTTCCGGGCGGGCCCCATAAAATCATCGATGGCACATTTTTTGAAAGCTCAATTGTCGCTAAAGCGCCGTTCTCACTAAATAAATGTTCTTGTCCGATAATTTCTTGCAAGCTCTCAGGCCGCACCAAATCTGCTAGCGGACGGTTCTTACTTTTGTTCTTCATTGCCAGGTGTTTTGATATATTGCTAACTTCCTATTAATATTTTCCTCTCGCCTCTTGAAAAAACTAATGGCGCAAATGTTGATGTTTATTGTGATAAAAAGAAGCTGGATTCTAAAGCTAAACCCTAAATCCCGAATTATTATTATGGCAAATAGCAACAGCCAGCGCATCAGCCTCGTCTTCAGTTTTAAAAGTCGCTTTAGGAAGCAAAATTTTGATCATCATTTGCACTTGTTCTTTTTCCGCGCGCCCTACTCCCACAACGGCTTTTTTCACAGCAGTAGTAGAATATTCAGCAACTTTCAACCCACACAAACTTAAGCTTAGAATCAGCGCGCCGCGTGCGTGGCCTAGCTTTAGCGATGAAGTTGGATTAGTATTAAGAAAAGTTTCTTCAATCGCCGCTTCATCAGGTTGGTGAATTTTTATAATTTTTACCAAAGAGTCATGAAAGTGGTGAAGCCTTGCAGCAAAAGGCTCGGTGGGTTTTGAATAAATTGTTTCTGAAGCAACAAAAGATAAGATATTATTTTTTACTTCAATAATGCCAACACCTGTTTTTGTAAGGCCGGGATCTATTCCAATAATCTTCATTAATCATAAAATTTTTTGCTGCTTTCAGCCATTGTAAGCAGCAATTTACTGACTTCAAATCGCGCGCCGTGTTTTTTATTTAATTCTTGCAACCGGTTCACAACTTCAGAAATTCCGCGTGAATCAGCATAGCGCAGAACCCCGCCGCGGAAGGCTGGGAAGCCTGCACCCATAATCATCGCCATGTCTAAATAGCGGGCATTTTTTACTACATTTTCTTCCAAACATTTTGCAGCTTCATTCACCATAGTCAAAATACAGCGATCAATTATTTCTGCGTCAGAAAGATAAATTTGATAAATGTTTTTGGCTTCGCGCACTTGGTTCACAATCACAGCAATTTGGTCATTTATTACCGTTTTTTTGCCATGAATATAGAAACCACGTCCCGCTTTTTTACCAAGCAAATTTTTGTGATTTTTGTAAATTTCATCAAGCACATCGGCCACGCGCATACGTTCGCCATAGGCCTCAAACAAAGAATGAGCGACTTTTACACCGACATCAATTCCTACAATATCGGCTAAAATGAATGGCCCCATAGGCATACCGAATTTTTCCATTAAATTATCTACGCGCTTGATATCCGTGCCTTCTTGCAACAAATATGCCGCTTCATTCATGTAAGGAAGCAAGATCCGATTAACCAAAAACCCGGCCACATCTTTAACAACAATTGGCGTTTTGCCTAAGTTTTTTGATAGCTTGACCACGGTGACAACGGTCTTATCCGAGGTTTTTTCGCCGCGAATTACTTCAACTAACGGCATCCGATTTACCGGATTGAAAAAATGCATACCCGCAAAGCGTTCAGGGTTCTCTAGGGCGTGCGCCATTTCTGAAATTGATAAAGAAGAAGTGTTAGAAACAATTATCGCCTCTTTCTTCACCTGTTTTTCAGCTTCAGCCAAAATATTTTTTTTCACCCCCATATTTTCTACCACAGCTTCAACCACAATTTCTGCCCGATCAAAACCAGCAAAATCAAGGCCCGCGCTGATTTTATTAATTTTTAAATCAATTTGTGGCTGGGTAAGTTTTTTAATTTTTTTGAGTTGGTTAAAAATTTTGAGAATTTGGTTATAGCCAATAGAAATAGCATTTTGCGTAATGTCCTTTATTCGAACATTGAGATTGTTATTAGCGAAGAGCCAAGCGATGCCGCCGCCCATCACACCCGCGCCAAGCAGCGCGGCATTTTTAATTTCTGGCGTGGCAATTTCTGCTTCAATTCCATTGTCTTTTTTTAATGCTTCGGAAGTAAAAAAAACTTCGATCAGATTTTTAGAAATATCACCAACCACTAATTCACAAAATGCGGATAATTCTGTTTCAAAGCCGCGCGCACCATAAGTGGATTTATAGGTTCTTCTAATAACTTCCAATGCATAGAACGGCGCTGGGTAATTGCCTTTGGTTTTTTCGTAGAGATCTTTTCTAGCCAGGTAAAAAATTAAATATTTGCCGAAAAATAGTGATTCGAAAGTGAAGCGTTTTTTTCTGGCTTGCTCGCGCCTCTGTAAATATTGGTTGGCTTCGCCATTTTTGATTATTTCAGTAACAAAATGACCTAATTTTTCTTCTAAAAACTCTTCGCGAATCAGATCATCCACTAGCCCGATTTTAAAAGCTTTAGCAGTATCAACCGGCTTGCCAGATAAAATAATTTTGAGTGATTCTTGAAGGCCAACCAATTTGGGCAAGCGCTGTGTTCCACCAAAGCCAGGAATGATTCCCAGATTTACTTCCGGCAATCCGAGTATGGTTTTTCGATTAATAACGGCCACGCGATATCTGCAAGCCAGCGCCAATTCCAGGCCACCACCTAGACAGGCGCCATTGATCACCGCAATTGTTGGGATTCTTAATTGCGCGATTTTTGATAAAATATTTTGACCACGGGCAACTTTTTCATATGCCTCTTTAGTATCACGAATGGCCTTGATTTCATTGATATCAGCGCCAGCAATGAAGATATCTTTTTTCTCGCTGGTAATTAATAAAACGCGAATGGCCTTATTGCCATCAATAACATTTAGCGCTTTCTCTAACTCAGATAAAACCTCAGCCGAGAGCTTGTTTACTTTTTCATTCGGCAAATCGAACACCAGATTTGCAACGCCGTTTTTGTCGACGATGAGGTTGAGAGTGTTAGTCATAGAATCAGCGATTGTCTAATTAATGGTTTATGGGCTCGCCATATATGGCGAATGTATTAAGGCCGCTCGCAGGTAATGTTATTCCTGTGTATGGCAAGAGCCATAAACCCGGCAAATTTTAGGAAAACAAGCCTAATGCGCTAAAAATTTTTCGATCTCCAAAGCCGCCATGCAGCCGGTTCCGGCAGCAGTGATGGCTTGGCGATAGATTTTGTCTTGGATATCACCAGCCGCATAAACGCCAGGAATATTTGTGGCTGTAGAATCTGGTTGGGTGATGATATAGCCCTCATTGTCAATTTCGAGGCCGGTATCTTTGAAAATTTCAGAATTTGGCTTATGGCCAATGGCAATAAAAATCCCATCAATTTTCATTTCCTTAGTTGAGCCATCAATCGCATTTTTTAAGCGTGCTCCGGAAACAGATTTAGGGCTTTCTGTGCCTAAAACTTCATCAAGCACATGGTTCCAAATCACTTCGATTTTTGGATTTTTAAATAAGCGTTCCTGCAAAATTTTTTCCGCTCTAAAACTATCACGCCTGTGAACTACATAAACTTTTTTGGCATGGTTAGTTAGATATAGGGCCTCTTCAACCGCAGTATTACCGCCGCCAACCACAATTACTTCTTTGTTTTTAAAGAAAAATCCATCGCAAGTGGCACAACCAGAAACACCAAATCCTTGAAATTTTTTTTCAGATGGAAGCCCAAGCCACCTAGCTTGCGCGCCGGTTGCAATTATTACGGCCTCGGCCTCAAAAATATCTCCTGATTCACCAAATAAAGTGAAAGGACGTTTAGAAAAATCGACAGATTTTATATGATCATTAATAATTTTGGTACCGACATGGATTGCTTGTTTTTCCATCTGTTCCATCAACCAAGGGCCTTGAATGACCTCGGCAAAACCAGGATAGTTTTCAACATCAGTGGTGATTGTTAGCTGGCCGCCGGGTTGTGTTCCATTAATCATTATCGGCTCAAGATTAGCGCGGGCTGCATAAATTGCTGCCGAGAACCCTGCTGGGCCTGAACCGATAATTGCTATTTTTGTTTTGTGAGTATTTGTCATTTTTAAATTAATTCATGAACATTCCGCCATTCACGTGTAAAGTGTGGCCTGTAACATAAGATGCGTCTTCACTAGCAAGGAAAGCGACTGCTTTAGCTATATCAGAAGCCTCACCCATTTTCCCCGCTGGGATTTTCGCTAAAATAGTTTCTCTTTGACTATCATTTAAAACATCAGTCATCGGGCTTTGGATGAAACCTGGTGCCACACAATTAATGGTGATTCTGCGGCTTGCCACTTCTTGCGCCAAGGATTTGCTCATGCCAATCATACCAGCTTTGGAGGCTACATAATTACATTGCCCTGGATTACCTGTAACACCTACAACAGAGGTAATATTAATGATGCGCCCATATTTTCTGCGCATCATTTTTTTGATGGCATTACGATTTAAAACAAAAGTTGATTTTAGATTTACATCGATGACATGGCTAAAATCCTCGTCTTTCATGCGCAAAATCAAATTATCTTTAGTGATCCCAGCATTGCAAACCAAGATATCAATTTGCCCAACTAATTCTTCAGCTTTGTCAAAAAGCGCATCAACAGCAGCTGCATCAGTTAAGTTACAGGCAATATATTTTATATCACCGCCAATTTCATTCGCTAACTCCTGCAATTTTTCTTCTTTAGTAGAAGATAAAACCAGTTTGGCCCCTTGTTTGGCTAAGGCCTTGGCAATGGCGCTTCCAATGCCCCCTGTGGCGCCGGTTACTAATGCGTTTTTTCCTGTAAGTCTGAACATATTTTTTTTAGTTGAGTTAATAATGGCGGAATTCGCTATTTATCTATGATCTCTATAAGGCGGTTCATTTTTTCGATGTCTTTTTTGCTGTAACCAGTTTTTTCTAGAGTATCTAATGAATATTTATCGATTGGCTTTTTGTCAGCGTCCGCAGTGCCGCTGTCAATTAGATCATCGATTTTTTCATCCAATTCATTTTTTTCACCCACATTTTTTTGTTCTGGAATTATTTGATCAAAATTCTTGGTTACAGAATTAAAAAATTTTTTAACAATTGGGTCCACTGTTTCACCAGAGAGTTGAAGGATGCTGTGGCATTTTGATTCAGTAACCCAACCAGGCAATTTTTCTTTTTTCTTACTATTTTTGCCAAGCAAAAATCCGTAGAGATTAGCCGTTATTGAATAAGCTAAGCCAAAAATTAGCAAAGTTTTGATCAATCCATAAAAAACACCAAGTGAACGGTCAAAAATTTTCGGCATTTTTTCCTGCATGGTTTTGTTAGGCCCACCTAAGGCAAAGAGGGTAACAAGAAATGCCGCAATAAAAATTACAATCTGCGCAATTATGTCGATGATGAGTTTGTTATCAGAATAAGAATAGAAAAATTTGGCAATGTAAGGATAAAGAAGATAAGAGAGAGTAAGCGCCACTATCCAATTTAGCAGGGAAAAAATTTCTTTAACAAAACCACGAAAAAAAGCAGTAACAACAAAAATTAAAGTAAAAACCGCAAAGGCGATATCTAGATAGTTCATAATAATTTAGTGCTTAGTAGATAGTGATTGGTGCCTAGAACCTAAGGCGCTAGAACAACCTAAAGAAAGGCAAATTTTTTATAATTTCTTTTGGGGATTTTAAGGTGCCATTTTCATGCAAAAAGACATGACAAACAGATTTTTTGGCAAAGTTAGAAATTTTTTTCACTCGCGCCTTATAACTTTCAAACTTCATCACTTTTTCGATTTCTAAATCAATAAAGTTTTTTGTATTGGCAAAATTATCGGAATCATCTTTAACAAAAACAGAAACGCTGCGCAGAATGATTTTGGCTAGCGTTAATCTTTTAGTGTAAAAATTAAAATCGGTTGATTGATCACCAATATTACTCCAGATAAAATCAGCAACTTTATAACAGTTCTTTAAGCCTTGAAACATAGGCCTTGGGCCGTTTTCAACAGAGGTAAAATTTTTTGGATCTAAGTAAAAGCTAATCAACCTTTGTAAAGCAAGCCGGTTATGTTCTTCCACTTCAAACCTGGCATAAAGCGCGAGACGAATTTTATCACGAATTTTTTGTGATTTAAAATCTTCAATATGGGAAATTTTTTTAGCCGCTTTTTGATTATAAGATTCGATATAAAACTCTGCTAAATCGAGACAGCCATTTTCAAAAATCAGCGGTGAAAATTTTTCTTCAATTCCACAGTGAACAATAGCCTTTGTAAGCGCTTCTTTGTTCCATCCATCAAAGCTACAAATGCTCAAAAATTCAGAGAGAATTCTTTCTTTGGTTTCGTTTGAATTTAAAAGCACAAAAAAAAAAAATTAAAAAATAATAATTAACGATTAAGAGATAGATCCAATTTAAACCAGACTTCTTAATTCTTAATTAAAAAATGATTACTAGCCAAAAACTTCTTCCTGTCCATAAAAGGTTTAATATTTCTTTTTCGCATGGCGAAGGAGTTTATCTTTTTTCCGGAGAAAAAAAATATCTCGATTTTGGAGCCGGCATCGCGGTGAATGCCCTGGGCCATTGCCATCCAAAAATGGTTGAAGCCATAACCAACCAATCCAAAAAATTATGGCACGTTTCTAACATTTATAACACCTGCGAGCTGAATAATTATGCTGAAAAATTAGTTGCCCCCACTTTCGCTGAATATGCTTTTTTCTGTAATTCTGGCGCTGAAGCGGTAGAATGCGCGATCAAAATGATTCGCCGCCATTTTTACATGAAAAATCAGGCACAAAAACATCGTATTATCACTTTTACCGGCGCTTTTCACGGACGCACTATCGCCACAATTTCAGCAGCAGCAAAAAAGAAATATCTAGAAGGCTTTGAGCCAGCCTTGCCAGGCTTTGATAATGTTGAATTTGGCAATATTATGGCAGTAAAAAATGCTATTGATGAGAACACGGCAGGCATTTTGATTGAACCAATTCAAGGCGAAGAAGGTATCAGAGTTGCCGACAAAAATTTTATTCACGAATTAAGAAAAATCTGCGACGAAAAAGGCTTATTATTGGCTTTTGACGAAGTACAATGCGGCATGGGCAGAACTGGCCATCTTTTTACTTACGAATATTATGGAATAAAACCCGATATTCTTGCCAGCGCCAAAGCCATTGCTGGTGGATTTCCAATGGGCGCGTGCTTAGCCACAAAAGATGCCGCAAGAGGAATGACACTGGGCGTACACGGCACAACTTATGGCGGCAACCCGCTAGCCATGGCTGTAGCCAATTCAGTTTTAGAAATAATTTTAGAAAAAGATTTCTTACCAAATGTTGTTGCAGTGAGTGGTGAACTCAAATCGCGTTTAATTGAATTGCAAAAGAAATTTCCTCATTTAATCGATGAGATTCGCGGCTTAGGCTTAATGCTTGGCATTAAAATTAATCAAAAAATTGAAAATAGTGAAATTGTTAAAAATTTGATTGATGTAGGCTTGCTAACTGTTCCAGCTGGCGAAAATGTTATCAGACTCTTGCCACCATTAATTATAACTTCCGAACATGTGAATGAAGCGGTGGAAAAATTAACAAAAGTCTTTTCCCAAACCTCTTGTCTTAATTTGTAACCTTATGGGCCCTATTCCTTCTATTTCTTTGATTAGTCTGATTCTACATGCTGATATTGTAGTTCAGATTGTAATGATTCTTCTGGCCACCGCTTCCATTTGGTCGTGGGCGATTATTTTTGATAAGATCGTAAAATTTCGAGTTTTAAAAAAACGCAGCGATATTTTCGAAGAACATTTTGAAAATGGTACCATGCTGGAGGATATTTATATTGAAGCCAAAAATAACGACAATCACCCGCTTTCTCGCATCTTTCTTTCTGGCATGAAGGAATGGAAATCAAATAATATAAAACAAATTCTTGCTGAAAATCCTGAAAAAAAATCTTCCCTGAAAGAACGTTTAACAGCTGCAATGCAAATTGCTTTGAATCGCTCAATGCAGCGTATGGAGCATGGCCTCAATTTTCTTGCTATCGTTGGCTCGGCAACACCTTTCGTTGGATTGTTTGGAACAGTTTGGGGGATTATGACCAGCTTTCAGGGCATCGCAGTTTCAAAAAATACCAGCCTTTCTGTTGTAGCCCCTGGTATCGCTGAAGCCCTATTGGCCACGGCTATGGGCCTTTTTGCTGCCATTCCTGCGGTGTTTTTTTACAATATTTTCAGCGCCAGAATTAATTATTTTACCGAGCGGGCCAATAATTTTTCTATGCAGTTGCTCAATATTTTATCTAAAGAGTTGGATCGTTAATATAGCCCTTTTAAAGCGCAGATAATCTGAAGAACTGCTGTTTTACTTCTAGTTTCCTTGCCAAACCAAATTATATCTCAAAAAGCGAGCCTTACCTCTTGCGAAGTGAAATATATCAGTCCCATAAACTTCCCGCCCTTTTACTATTTACCGCACCAATACACTCTTAAACCTGAGCTTGCCTGTTTTTAGAGAGGCTTTGGTTTCATTAAATCCCATGTAAGAGTGGAGTTTTCTTGAAACTAAAAGCTCTGCCCTCACCTAAAAGATAAGTAGTATAAGCAATATTTTTCACTTAATCCCAAAATAATTTTTCTAGGAATTGCATAGGCTAGAAAAGCCGCTCAAACCCACGAACTAATGAATTATAATTATAACATTATGCCATTTTTTCTTTCTTCTTCCGCACCTAATTGCGCTGCTACCAGATTTTCTACCTTTGGTAAAACAGGAGAAGAAGAAGGACGGCGAATAGGGTGAACTCTTTCCATTATAACCTCGATAACAGCAGAAGTATGATAAGTAGTGAAACCTGGAATTTTATTCCCTGCTAAATCATGAATCACCTCAGCTATAATAGATGCCGGCAAACCGTTGACTTGCATAGCTGAAGCGGAAACTGCCATTTTGGTGAATATAGTTTTATAATATAATACAGCTTTTGTTGAGTGAGAAGCGAAAGCTAATATCGAAGTTTTTGCTGCTAGTTGTGGATTTGGATCATCTTTTTCTGCAAATCTTAGAACTAACTTATCATAAAAAGTTTTTAATCTTAAAAACTCTCTTTGGCCATTTCCTTCATTAAGCCTATAGGCGTCTGTAATTCTAATATTAGTTGGCGTATCTTCGGGAAGAAATAATTTAAGCATAATTGCCGCATCATAACCAAGAAAAAAAATATTATTATCTGGCAGTTGATTAATAGTGTTTACGCCATCTGGGACGCCTTGCAATATTGCTTCCCTTATTTGACTCATATTGCTCATAACAGAGCTTTTTTCTCCCATCAAACCATAAATAAGATTTTTATCTTCTGGCTTTAATAGCTCAGCTTTGGCGCCAAGCTCTAATAGTATAACAATAACCTCTATGTAGCCGCCATCGTTATGTCTTTGGAATTCTGCAATAGTAAAACTTAAGGGCCTTTTCCCGCCCATGCCCTTTTTATTAATATTAACCCCCGCCGCTATAAGCTCACGAATAGCAGATAAATTCTTTCCTATAATGGCATGCTCAAGCACTGAGAATCTCCATTGGCTCCATCCAGCTCTAATGCCTTCCTGAAACTCCTTTAAGCTACGAACGCGCCCCTGATCTAAAGCATGAATATCGGCCCCTCTATTAATAAGTTCCCTAACCAACCTAGAGTCAGCCGTGCCTGCAGCAGCGTAATGTAAGGGGGTTTTGCCAAATCTCCCTATGGCATTAACATTAGCTCCCAAGCGCAATAATGCACGCGCAGCTTGCAGATGCCCTTTTTCTACCGCACAAATGAGAGCAGTTCTGCCTTCTTTATCTAAGGCATCAATATAGAAGCCGTTAAGGGTTGAGAGAGTTTCAATTATTTTTGTTTGGCCTCTAACAGCAGCACCTAGGAGAGCTCGTGCTATAATTTTTTGGCGACCGGTGGCTCTATAATTATTATCTCCTTCTTGCAAACCACGGTCTGGCGTAGCTTGTAAAGCAGCTTCAATTAAAAGCCCATCTTCCATTTCAATGACAAGCCTAAGGAAATCAGCCAAGCCTTGAATTATGTCTTCGGATTCATTAATTTTCTTTGAAAGTTGCTCTATCTTTTCTCTATCTTCTCTGCGACCAATATCTACAAGGTGCGATTCCGCAATGTGTATAAGCATTACAAAATGCTGAGAATAATTTTCCATTTTAGGAGAAATAAGCTCGCGGATTTTTTGTCTGGTTTCTGCTATAAATTTAGGATTAGGAGAAAATCTAATCTTTGCAGAGGTAGAAAGGTAATCTTCTATATTATTACCCTCAAAATCTTTGGCAAAAATATCAGCGCCGGCCTCAAGCAATATCCTTACAATATTAATATTACCTTGATGGGCGGCAATCATTAATGGTGTACACCCTATTTTATTTTCTATACCATCAACATTGGCGCCCGCTTGCAACAAAGCTTTAACAATTTCCTCATAGCTTTCCCCATGGCAACTACATGCCATTCCTAAGGCCGTAGCCATAAATATACTATTTCTAGCATTAGGGTTAATTCCCCCTGCTAAAAGATTATTCACGGATTCAAGATCACCAGAATAGGCCGCATACACCAAATTTTCACTAGTCATCTCTCTAACTTCTCTACTAGAACCATTTCCCATAAATTTATCATGCTTATTGAATATTGGGTGCTGCACAAATTAGAACAAACTTAACCAATATTTGGCTGTAGAATTTTTCCTAAGCTTCAAGATATGTGGAATTTTTTGTAAAGATCAGGGCGATTTTTTTTGGTTAAGTCTATCATCTGTTGCCGGCGCCATTCATTAATTTTTTTGTGATGCCCAGAAAGCAAGACGGAGGGCACTTCGCGGCCACGCCAAATTGGTGGTCTAGTAAAATGTGGGTATTCCAAAAGATTTTCAAATTCTGCATCTTCCTCAAAACTAAAAGATTCTTCTAATAGTGATTCATCGGCTCCAAGCACCCCTGAAATATTGCGTAAAATAGCATCTATAAAAACGTAAGCTGCAATCTCCCCTCCTGATAACACATAATCGCCAATGGAAATTTCTTCGATTGCAAATTCATCCAGCACACGTTGGTCAACGCCTTCATAGCGCCCGCACAGAACCATAATTTCCTTTTCTTGCGCCATTTGCTTGGCCATTTTTTGGTTAAAAATTTTGCCGCGCGGTGAAAGATAAATGATTTTTGGCGAGGGTTTAGATTGTTCAATTGCTTCAGCAATAATATCAGGACGCAACACCATTCCAGCACCTCCGCCATATGGTGTATCATCAACCGTTTTGCGTTCATCTTTGGCATAATCGCGAATATTAATTGCCTCAAATGACCATAATTTTTTTGCCAAGGCTGAGCCAGTGATCGAGGCGCCAAGGGACCCAGGAAATAGTTCTGGAAAAAGAGTAAGAATTTTAAAATTCATTTCAGTCATTAAAAACTTTTTTCATCTTCTCTGCTGCAGACTGCATATTTTTTTCATCATGAATCAAAGAAAATCGGACATAGCCCTCGCCGCTTGCACCGAAAGCGCTTCCCGGCGACATGGCAACTCCGGCCTCTTCAATCATTTTGCGACAAAATTCAAATGAAGTAAGATGGGAAAATTGTGGAGGCAATTTTGTCCATAGGAACATGCTGGCCTTAGGTTTTTCAATGCCCCAGCCTAGTTCGTTTTTTAGAGTTTTTGTTAAAAAATCGCCGCGATTTTTATAAAGGGCACGAAGATTTTTTAAATAATCATCACTCTTTTCTGATAAAGCTTCTGCGGCCACCATCTGCAATGGATTAAATGAACCATAATCAAGGTAGGATTTTATTTTATAAAGCGCGTTAATCAGATTTTTATTGCCCACAGCAAAGCCAACGCGGCATCCCGCCATAGAATAACTTTTAGAAACCGAAGAAAATTCAATAGCCAAATCTTTGGCGCCCTTCACTTCAAGAATTGAATGTGGCCGATCTTTTTCATCAAAATAAAGCTCGCAATAAGCTATGTCGGAAATGATATAAATTTGGTGTTTTTTACAAAAAGCCACCAACTCTTCGTAAAAATCTAAACCAACAATTTCAGTGGTAGGATTACAAGGAAAACTGACGATAACGGCTTGAGGCTTGTGATTAGTGCTTTCTACATGTTGCTTAAATTTCGCCAAAAAATTAGCGCCCGAAATTGCATCAATATGTTTGGTGTTACTTTTAGAAAGCACGAAAGCAAAAGTGTGAATGGGATAGCTAGGCGATGGAACGCAGATATAATTTCGATCATCCGAAATAGCGGTAGCCAAAGAAGCTATACCCTCTTTAGCCCCAATTGTAACCAGGCTTTCGCTTTTGTAATCAAGGTGAACATTGAATCTGCGAGCGTAATAATCACAAACTGCTTTTTTTAAAATATCTATGCCGCCAGTAACCGAATAACCAAAAAGTTGCGGATTTTTTACAAATTCAGAAAGCTTTTCCATAACATGCAAAGGCGGCGCAGAATCCGGGTTTCCCATACCAAAATCAAAAATTTCTATACCCTTCACAGCAGCCCCTGTCTTGAGTTCATAAAGGGCAGCAAAAATATAAGGTGGGAGTTTGTTTGTTAGATAAAACATAGTGATTTAGTGATTATATAAATAGGACAGTGCTCAGTTCAAACTGTTGTACTTGTCCTAAATTTTGGCTTCCGGCGTCTACAAAAATTATGCTCAAAAGGTTTCAGGCTTAATGAAAACAAGAGACCCCAAATTTTTTTGCATTCTTTTAAAAAAACCTATCACCTTTCCTTCACCCCTCTAGTATCTTAATAATTGCCACACGCTGTCTGCTATTTCATTTACCTAAATTTTGCGGTTTCGTTAAGAAAGAGCCTACTTAGGAAGCTCTCATTATTCCAAATACAAGATCTTTACTAAGACAGAGATTAGTCACCTTTGTTCAAACTTATCAAAGATAGGAATAAGAAGTTTTTGTTATTAGTGCTTAAGCAATTGGCGCCTAGGATTTAGGGTTTGGGGAAGATTTTTTTAGTTCAATATATAGTTCGCGAAGATGCTTATGATCAACTTCTGCAGGGGCGTTCATCATTAAATCTTGTGCCTTACCATTCATTGGGAACGGAATTACTTCGCGAATATTTGGTTCATCGGCCAAAAGCATTATAATGCGGTCAATGCCCGGTGCCAAGCCACCGTGCGGTGGAGCGCCAAATTTAAAGGCATTAATCATGGCGCCAAATTGCCTTTCCACCACTTCGCGCCCATAGCCTGCAAGCTCAAAAGCCCGATACATAATTTCCGGTTTGTGATTGCGAATTGCACCAGAAGATAATTCAACACCGTTACACACAATGTCATATTGAAAAGCTTTGATAGACAATGGATCCTGTGAACTCAGAGCTTCAAGCCCGCCTTGTGGCATGGAAAAAGGATTGTGTGAAAATTCGATTTTGCCGGTTTCTTCATTTAGCTCATACATTGGGAAATCAACGATCCAGCAGAATTTATAAATTGATTCATCAATCAAATTAAGATCATGTCCCAATTTAATTCGCACCACACCAGCAATTTTAGCCGCTTCTTTAACTTTACCGCATGAAAAGAAAACCGCATCGCCATTTTGTAGAGCGGCAATTTTCTTAAGCTCAGTTAATTTTTCTGCCGACAAAAATTTGGCGATCGGACCCTTTCCTTCCCCATTTTCATCAAAAATAATATAGGCCAAACCCTTGGCGCCAAAGCTCTGAGCAAATTCAATCATTTTGTCAAAAAATGAGCGCGGTTGAGAAGCGCATTTTGGTGCCAGAATAGCACGAATAACAGCACCCTGCTCTATTTGTTTGGCAAAAATTGAAAAATCAGAATTTCTAAAAATTTCCGTGGCATCAGAAATCAACAATGGATTGCGCAAATCAGGCTTATCAATACCATATTTTAGCATGGCTTCATCATAAGGAATATGCACAAAAGCTTCATCAAAAGTTTTTTTAGAGCCGAAATTTTTGAAGATATTTTTTAACACCGGCTCAATGGCGGCAAATACGTCTTCCTGTGTGGCGAAAGACATTTCCATATCAAGTTGATAAAATTCTGGCGAGCGGTCAGAGCGTAAATCTTCATCACGAAAGCAGGGAGCAATTTGAAAATAGCGATCAAAACCTGCAACCATCAAAAGCTGTTTGAATTGCTGTGGTGCTTGTGGCAAGGCATAAAATTTTCCTGGATGAAGGCGGGCCGGAACCAAAAAATCGCGCGCGCCTTCTGGTGACGAAGCAGTTAAAACTGGCGTTTGAATTTCCAAGAATCCACGATCAGTCATTTCCTTGCGAATAGCTGAAATTACTTGGCTGCGGAGGATTATATTTTTGTGAGTTTTTTCACGGCGCAAATCAAGAAAACGATATTTTAGCCGTAGTTCTTCGGGATATTCATTGGTATCATTGATTTGAAAAGGAATTTGCTCAGCCAAAGATTCAATCTGCATTTCGCTAATACGCAGTTCGATTTCGCCAGTTTTTATGTTAGGATTCACCACTTCAGCTGCGCGGGCTACAACTTCACCACTCACGCTTATAACTGATTCCAATCTGATAGCAGAAATTTCATCAAGGCTTATCTTAGAATTTTCTTGATCAATCACGCATTGAGTGAGGCCAAAATGATCTCGTAAATCAATAAAAATTAAGCTGCCGTGGTCACGCTTTGAATGAACCCAGCCGGAAAGTTTTATTTTTTGCCCAACGTAAGATTTATTGAGCTCAGAGCAATTATGAGTGCGGAATTTATGCATATTTGGATAGTGCTTAGTGCTTGGTAGCTAGTGCTTAGAGGGGCTAATAGACATCGTAGGAATTAGTTCGATTGAAATAATATCGGTTCCTGCAAACGCTACATTTAGAATTTTTAGCCAAAAAAAGTTCGATGGCGCGCGGTTCTTTTAAACAGATAAACCAGCCAATCATGTGAAGGCCTGGAAGCAAAATGAGCAAATAAAAAAACTTAGCGGTGATAACGAAAGCAAGCAGCGAAAGCAAACCATTGAGAGTGGCAAAAGTATAGCTTACTCCAAGCAACATTGGAGGCCTGGTTAAGCCTAAAAATAAAGGGTCGGTGCCTATTGTTCCGGGCATAATTATTTTAGTAATTTAGTTGACAAGTCCTAGAGATACGCATTAAAACGCGCCACCTTCACAAAAGTCAAACGCAAAACTTCAATTAATTTTACTTATGTCTTTCCTTGCTTCTTCGCTTTCCAACATAAAACCGTCGCCAACTATTGCCGTCTCAATGAAAGCCGCAGAATTAAAGGCGGCGGGCAAAGATATTATTTCTCTTGGAATGGGCGAACCAGATTTTGATACGCCAAAAAACATCCGCGAAGCTGCAATTAAAGCGCTTGAAGGAGGCGACACCAGATACACCGCCGTTGATGGCACTCCAGCGCTTAAAAAAGCCATTATCGAAAAATTTAAACGCGAAAATTCTTTAGATTATAAGCCTTCTGAAATCATTGTTTCAACCGGGGCCAAGCAAGTTATTTATAATGCTCTTGTTGCCAGCATTAATCCGGGCGATGAAGTTATAATTCCTGCCCCTTATTGGGTTTCTTATCCTGACATGGTTCTGCTTGCTGGCGGAACACCTGTGATTGTAGAGGCCTCAGAAAAAAATAATTTCAAAATTTCCGCTTCTGCATTGGAAGAAAAAATTACCCAAAAAACTAAATGGATAATTTTAAATTCGCCTAGTAACCCAACAGGCGCCTGTTATTCCAGCAAAGAATTAAAAAATTTAGCTGATGTTTTACTACGCCATCCACAAGTGCATATTTTGTCTGACGACATCTACGAACATTTGATTTTTGACAATCTAGAATTTGCCACAATTGCCCAAATCGAACCAAAATTAAAACACCGCACCCTAGTTGTTAACGGTGTTTCTAAGGCTTATGCTATGACCGGTTTTCGTATTGGCTATGGCGCTTCAAGTTCAGAGAAATTAATTAAAGCTATGGCTACAATTCAGTCACAAAGCACTTCCAGCCCATGCTCAATCAGCCAAGCCGCATCAGTTGAGGCTTTGAATGGCCCGCAAGATTACATCAAGCCAAATGCCAAACTTTTCGAGGGTCGCCGCAATATGGTAGTGAAAATGCTCAATGAAATTGAAGGAATCAGATGCAACACGCCAAATGGTGCCTTTTATGTTTTCCCTTCTTGTGAGGGCCTACACGGCAAAAAAACTCCGGCTGGAAAAATTATTGAAAATGATAATGATGTTGCCACTTATTTCTTAGAGGAAGCCTTGGTAGCCGTGGTCCCAGGAGTTGCTTTTGGTGCGCCGAATTTCTTCCGAATTTCTTATGCTGCCTCGGATGAATTTTTAAGAAACGCTATGCAGCGTATTGCCAACGCATGCAAAAAATTAGTTTAATTTTGGATGATTTTAACTTTTGACATCGGAAACACTAACATTGTTATCGGCATTTTTGAGGGTGGAAAATTAAGCCATAAATGGCGCTTAATTAGCAGCACCAAAAAATCAACTGATGACTATGCTATCGATATTGTCGAGCTTTTTTTAACCAATAAAATTGATTGCCTGAAAATTTCTGGCTGCATTATTGGCTCTGTGGTCCCAAGCCTTACAGGCCGCATCTATGAAGCAGTAAGAAAATTCACCACCGAAGCCCTAACCAAAAAAATTCTGGTAGTTGGCAACGATAATGTCCACCTAGGTATAGAAAATCAGGTGAAAAACAAAAATGAAGTAGGTGTTGATCGCCTAATCAATGCCATTGCAGGAGCTAAAAAATTTGGCGGAAGTTTAATTATAGTTGACCTTGGCACTGCCACCACTTTTGATGTGGTTGGGAAAAATGGTGAATATCTCGGTGGTGCAATAGCTGCAGGCGTTAATCTTACCTTAAAAGCCCTGCATGATATGACAGCAAAATTGCCAAAAATTTCTGTTAGATCACAAAAAAATGTTATCGGCAAAACCACCATCGAAGCCATAAATTCAGGCGCTTATTTTGGCTATATTTCACTAATTGAAGGAATGATTGAAAAAATTGAGAAAGAACTAGGACATAAAACAACCAGAATTATCACCGGCGGTTTGGCAGAAATCTTTAAAAATGCTTTAAAAAATTGCATCAATCACTACGAGCCAGACCTCACTCTTGAGGGCCTTAGAATGGTTTATGAAAAGAACCTTAAATAAATTAAGCACATGGATATAAACCTAAAAAAACACCGCGACAACTTGTTATTTCTGCCACTAGGTGGCGCCAACGAAATTGGCATGAACGTAAATCTTTATCACCTAAACGGCAAATGGCTGATGGTTGATTGCGGCGTTGGCTTCGCCTACAATGTGCCTGGCGTTGACATGATGGCGGCTGACATTTCTTTTATAAAACAACACCGCAAGGATTTACTTGGAATAATAATCACCCACATTCACGAAGATCATATTGGGGCAGTTCAATATTTATGGAAAGAGCTCGAAGTTCCAGTTTACACCAGCAATCTCGCGGCCAATTTTTTACGCTCAAAATTAGAAGAATTTAAATTGGACAAAACCGTACCAATCCGCACGATCGACCCTTCAAAAGAGCTAAACTTAAATCCTTTCAAAATCGAATTTCTTGGCCTGACCCACTCAGTGCCTGAAATGAAAGCTCTCATCATCAAAACAGATAAGGGTAATATTTTACATACTGGAGATTGGAAATTTGATCCCGACCCAGTTGTTGGCGAAATCTCTGAAAAAGAAAAAATTAAAGCTTACGGCGATAAAGGCGAAATTTTAGCAGTTATTTGTGATTCAACAAATGCTTTAAGCACAGGACATTCACGCTCTGAGGGCGAACTTTATGAATCACTAAAATCCTTGATTGTTGGTCGAAAAGGTCTGGTTGGTGTTTCTACTTTTGCTTCAAACATCGCGCGTATCCACACTATCGCCCGCATCGCCAAAGAAGTAGGCAGAAAAATCGTTCTCGCCGGATATTCGCTACATCGTCTCTATGAAGTTGGCAAAAAT
>CAZCWN010000032.1:0-18392 GCA_964502375.1 uncultured Rhizobium sp.
AGGGCCATCGCTCAACGGATAAAAGGTACGCCGGGGATAACAGGCTGATGATTCCCAAGAGTTCATATCGACGGAATCGTTTGGCACCTCGATGTCGGCTCATCACATCCTGGGGCTGAAGAAGGTCCCAAGGGTTAGGCTGTTCGCCTATTAAAGTGGTACGCGAGGTGTTGGAAAATTGAGAGGAGCTAACTTTAGTACGAGAGGACCGAGTTGGACGTACCAATGGTGTTCCAGTTGTTTCGCCAGAGGCATTGCTGGGTAGCTAAGTACGGACGGGATAACCGCTGAAAGCATCTAAGTGGGAAGCCTCCCTCAAAACAAGTTTTCCCTATTAGGGTCGTGGTAGACTACCACGTTGATAGGCTGGATGTGTAAGTGCGGTAACGCATTGAGCTAACCAGTACTAATAACCCGATTGGCTTATTTTTTAAACTATGTGTGGTACAAAACTGCATTAAGGTTTTTTGATGAGGTAAACATATAAATTCGCAGGTATCTCTAGTTATCAATTTTAATGTCACTTATTGGCTTGGTGAGGATAGCGGTGTGGAACCACTCGATTACATTCCGAACTCGCAAGTGAAACGCACGTCGCGCCGATGGTATTTGGCTTTTGTGGCCAGTGAGAGTAGGTTGTCGCCAAGCCTATAAGTGGCATTAATCACGATAATAAAATAAAAAACCCGCCTAATTAATTGAGATTAGGCGGGTTTTTTATTTATATCTTATACCTAAGGTTACCGCTTAAAAGATTTCTATTTAATCTGCTAAAATACTTTAGCTAACCAATATATCTTTTTCTATCTTTTAAGATCGTAATAGCTCCCCAATATCAATCTTCTCTGCCCACTTTTACTTCCTTGTAAATAGCCTAGCCAATACTCTTATTGTAAGCATAAGTAATAAATATTTGTGGCTCAATATTCCAATTATCGACAAATCTTTTAACTGCGGCCACCTGTGCTTACAAATTTTTTCTTGTACTTACTAGCTCTACCCCATTAACGATCTTTTAAATTGGCGAAAAAAGAATTTTTCTATAACCCAAATTTTTTATAGAATAACTCTAAAATAGTTGGTCTAAAAAGTTTTAATAGTAAGAACCAGGAAAAAGGAACGTGCTGGCATTTTCCTAAATTAACCATAGTTGCGCTTAAGAGAAGAGCCCTGCATCTAGTGCAATCAAGCTTGGTTTAGAAGGCACGAATTAATGGAATGCAATTAATACCAATTTTTTACTTGGTGCACGATCTCTAGAAAAAAATTTTACCTGCGAAAGATAAAAAATTGACTAATGAGGGTAGAAAATTTTGGGTTAAAACTAAGTGTTGCCTGAGCAAGAAATTATTATTCTTATTTGTTTAATCCTGCCATATGAAACTCTTCTAAGCATTTCCACCTTCCAAATAGCGAGGATTTAATACTCTATTCTTCCCAAATTTTGGCTACCAAAGGTTTGTTTCTCTCCAGTGAAAAGTTTGTCGCAATAAATATTTTAATTAAGTTTCTTATTGGTTCTTCAAGAAAAACGTATGCTTATTTGATTCTACCTTACCGAATTATTCGTTTTTAGTTTAGTGGGCTGCAATCGCTTTGATCTTGCCTTGAGGTTTGTAAAAACCAGAGCATTTATTGCCATAAAAGATTTGTTGGATTAGCGGGCAGAGGCTTTTAATTGTAATGAGTTTTGCAGATTTTATTTTGTTACCAATCATCTTGGTGAAGTAGTGTATTGTGTAATTACAAGTTCGTCTTTCGGATCAAACATGACTTCCAAACTATAAAAAACTTACTGAATCTGAATCCTTGTTGGGAGAGAGAATTATCTATCAACTAAAACTAGCAAGGAACTACTGAAGCAATTATTATCAAAAGCATATAATATATGAAGCTAAAACTAATTTCTCAAACCAACGAATTTCTGTTAAAGAAAATAGAGAGATGATAAAACAATGTTCGAACAATTAAAAGATTTTCGCCATCTCCTTTATAACAAATATCAATTGGAAATTAATTAACTTCATTAATGCCTTATTCTACTCATTTTTTCCTTGCTTCATTCTAATAAACCCAAATTTCTTTGAAGCAGAGTGGACCTGAACTAGTAAGACTTAAATTATCCAAGAATTAAAAATAATCGAATTTTTAGGTGATTTGCCAAGCATAATCCAGGATAAGATGTTATTTTTTTAATAAACGCTCAATAAGGAAGGGTGACAGGTGTTATCACACTTCCTTAATCTTCCAAATGCTCAATAATTAAAGTCCTGGTTCTAGGGAATTTAGTCTAGCATATTCCTAAGCGTATTTTGTTTATCTCTGTTTGTTACTAGAAAAAAGTGAAGATAAGCCACCAACTGGGCGTGGGTGAGTATTGGGTAGCTCCTTCTTTTCTTCTTGCTCGGCAGGATGGTGCTCTGATGTTTTATGCTTCTTTGCTATACTTCCGATAGCTCTCACTGCTGTATAGGCTGGATGAAAAGGGTTGCCAAATTGAATATCGGTGGTTGATAGGTTAAGAGAAGGGGAGTCAGGTTCTCGAGTTCCAATATTAAGATTATCTAGAGAGACGTTTGTTATTTTTCCTCTTGCATCAACTAATACATTGAATTCAGATTGTCCGAATACAATTCTACGTAATTGCTGTTCATTTTCTGAGGGCTCTATAAGTTTAGAATTGTCGTTATTCAGCTGAAAGCTTGGGAATCTCTTATTAATCTCCTCTAAAAACTTATTTAGGTTCTTTCCTAACTCTTTTATCTCTGCCTGGGGAACAATATGCGCTTGGCTGATAGCCTCTAAATGTTGACCAATTCGATCAGCGCATTCATTCCAAGTTGTTGCCATCCTAAATTTCCCCGCTTGTGATCCGATTTCTGAGTTAGATGACGCAATTTCTGACTTGGAATCCTGTTCGCTCAAGGCTCTATAATCCTTGGCTATATCTCCAATAGCTCTAACCGCTACATAAGCTGGATGCCAAAACTTACCTAAAGCAATATTGCTTTCTGGCAAGCCAAGCAAGCGCGACGTAGATTCTGCACGCCCTAAATCTAAGTTCTCTGTGAGGGCAAGCTCTTTTATTTTTCCATTGCTATCAACCAATATATTAAACTCCGAATCTCCAAACACAACTTTACGCACGTCATACCTCTCATCATCAACCATATGATGGGCCACAAAAATAGAATTCCTGTCATCCACTTTAAAATCTGGAAGTTCAACTAAGATTTGGGTTAGAAATTGGTTAAGCTTATTTCTTAAGTTCACTGAGTGTTCACTCGTAAAATCTGAAGAGTGGAAAGCCTTTAAATGCTGGCCAATTCGATCAGCACATTCTCTCCACGTTGTTGCCATTCTAACTCCTTTCATATATTCCTCTGGCCTAGCGCTGACTGTGGAAGATGTTTCGCTCTCTTCTGGTGATTCAATTTCTGATTTAGAAGCTTCTTCTTTATATTTTTTGGCTATGTCTCCAATAGCTCTAACTGCACTATAGGCTGGATGAAAAGGGTTGCCAAATTGAATATCGGTTGTTGGCAGGCCCAATGGGCGCGCCCCAAGTTTTGCAGGTTCAAGGCCAAAATGCTCGGCAGAAGGAAGTCCTTTTATTTTTCCTTTATTACCCTCAGTGTTATCGACTAATATGTTGAACTGGAAACCTCCAAATACAATACTATATAGCTCAGTTTCTTGCCCTTCATAATAACCACCGTAAATAGCATTACTAATATTCACACGAAAATCGGGATTAGCTTCTATGAAGGCACTTAAGAATTGTTGAATGTTTTCCATTAGGGCCTGCAAGTCTGCCCTATCGATATTTTGTTGTTCCACTCTCTCAATAACCTTTAGATGTTGGCCAATTCGGTCAGCGCACTCTTTCCACGTGCTTGCTATGAGAACATCTTTGATATACTCTGGGTTCTCTTGGGCGTGGTAATAACCCTGCCGTAGTTCTGCTTCATTAGGAGGAGTTTCAAGTGGATGATTAGCTCTGAAAGCTTGGATTAGAGTGGAACGAAGTCTCTGTCCTCGCTCATCATCTGAAGAAAGCATAAGTATCACTCTGGCTGCATCATAATTAATGAAATTCAATAGTGTTGGGTCCTCTAATAGCTGGTTTTGAAGTATTTGCCAATTTTGTCGGCCGTTACGTCTAGCGATAGCTAAGGCGATAGATTTAATTATTGCGCTTACCACCTCCTCCTTTTCTTCTCTAGTTGCTTCTTCTTTAGCTGCTAATTCTATAGCTGTCTTGTTATCTCTGCTTTGAAGGTGGGGGTCAGCTCCTCCCTTAATTACAGCTTCAATAACTCCTAAATCTCTTTTCTTAGTAGCTATCATTAAGGCTGTGTTCCCATCTTTATTCCATAGATTAAGTTGAGCTTTCCTTTCAATTAAGATACGAGCTGTATCTTGGTGTCCCTTCTCAATGGCTTGCATTAGAGCCGTATTCCCAACCTTATTGGGGATGTTAAGTTTAGCTCCCTTTCTAGCCAGGATTTCAATCATTTCGTTCTGCCCTTCCTTAGCGGCTAGCATTATAGCCGTTTCTCTCGCGTCAGTGATTAGGTTGAGGTCTCTAGTCTTCTCAGCTAATATTTCGGTAATGCCTGGATTCCTACCGCTGATTGAGAGCATTAAAGCTGTAGCTCCATTATGATTTCGAATATTCAAATCGGCGCCAATTTGAACCAAAGTAGAAGTTACTTCTGTGAGCCCATTCTGAGCTGATATCATTAAAGCTGTATTTCCTTCTTTATTCTGAAGATCGGGGTTAGCTCCTGCTTTAATCAATTCATAAGCAATGTTTTGGTCTCTCTCGGAAATAGCCCTTATCAGCGCGGTGTTTCCATCTTGATCCTGTAAATCGAGGTTAAGGTAATCTCTTCCCTTACGCGTTCTCTCGGCAACCAGGAGTTGAACGCTTTCTAAATGCCCACTTCCCACCGCTGACATTAGAGCGGTAGTTCCAGTATTATTTGCAATGTTGGCATCAGCGTCTGTGTGGGAAATAAGAAGAGTAGTAATTCTTGTAAGCCCAGAAAGGGCAGCTTGTTTTAAAGGGGTGTTCCCATGCGGATCTGTAAGGTTAAGGTCTAAGGTAGCTTTTCTTCTTTCCTCATCGCTGATATCAAGGCCCCTCTCAGCTTTACTTTTAAGTTCCCGACCAGCATATATCTTTATTGAAATCAGCGCTTCGGCAGTTTCTATATCTTTTTTTTCAATAGCTGTCATAAGAGGCGTAAGACCAGTGGAAGAATCTTTTTGATTAAAATCTGCTCCTGCATTTATCAAAGCGTCGATTTGTGTTGTAATCTCATCTCCGACATTAAGACGCCTTGTAACTTCCTCTCTTTGATCGCCGGAAACGAATTTAAGTAAAAGTTCAGTCGCTTCTGCTGGGTCTATTGGTTCTAAATTTATTGTGCCTTCCTTTTTCTCTTCTTCCATGGAAGCTACTTCTGTTTGTATTTTAGGGGCGGCTGGCTCCGGTGTTGCTGGGGTTGGGGCTATAAATTTATTTTTTAAAGTATCAAATAATGATTGTCCCTGTTTGCTCATAAGTTTTATGACTCTTAGTTTGTAAAAATTTTATCCTAAACTGGAGAAAATATGACATTAAAAATGTCAAGCTATAGGCTGAATTATGGAATAACTGTATATATTAGTAACATTTTTTTGCTATCGCGTCCAGTTTTTCCTTACATAAATCAATTTTTTAACTAATTAAGACACTGATTTGGCAATAATTGAAACAAACAAACTACTCCTCACAACCTGAAAAACAAAGGATGCGCTGGCTTTATTTCAAATTAATTAAGATCCAAAAGTACTGAATTTTTGGGTGGGCCTTTGAGTATGAGGCAAGTAAAAGATTTTATTTCTAACACAAATAAGCATCAAAAAAAACATGGATACAGTCTTTTCGCCGCAGAGTTGAAGGGAAGCGGCGAATTAATAGGATTTATTAGTTTAAGATATATTGATTGGCCCGCGCCTTTTACCCCGGCGGTTGAAATCGGCTGGCGCTTGGGATCGCAATTTTGGGAAAAGGTTATGCGACGGAAGGGGCTAGTGCGGTGCTAGATTTTGCTTTTAATAAAATTGGCCTTAAGGAAATTGTCTCTTTCACTGTTCCTGCCAATAAACGCTCGATAAAAGTTATGGAAAAAATTGGCATGAAGCGCTATCCATAAGGAGATTTCTTTCATCCGAAATTGGCGAAAGACCACCCGCTTTCATATCATATTCTCTATAAAAAACCCAAATGAGAAAATTAATATTACTAGCCATCGTAATTATTTTTATAAGCCCGCCAAATAAGGCGATGGCGCTTGCCTGGAATGAAATTGATTCTCCTAATTTTATAACCAAGCATCATCTAACCGGAAGCCAGGAAGAGGATCGTAAAATCGGTAATATTATAGAAGCGGTTAATAATGTTTATGCCCTTACTATTGTAGCTTATAAAACAGATAAGAATGGATTTGGGCAATATTTTGCCACCGCAGGAAGCAGCTTTTTGATTATGGGAGGAATGAAAGAGTTTAAAATAAGAAAAAGGCCAGATCGCACTGATAGAAACTCTTTGCCCTCAGGCCATGTGATAGATTCCTTTCTTCCAGTTGGGTTTTTATATTATCGTTATGGAATCGAATATGCCATTTTGCCTGCAATATCAGGCGCGTTAGTTGCCTATTCGCGAGTAGAGATAAAAAAACATTACATTACTGACACCCTAGCTAGTGCTGCTATATCAATCTTGGTTGGAAAATTTTTTACCACTTCTTATTCAACTAACGACAAATTATCAATAAAACCGGTTATTGATAAGAATTATAGAGGTTTAGAAGTGCGATATGAATTCTAATTTTTTATAATTCAGCTAGCTCCCAACGCGCTCGTGGTTTGAAATTTAGCTCATCTTTTAATCCTAAACTTAATCGCTCTAGCCCGGCCCAGGCAATCATTGCAGCATTATCAGTGCAAAGATTAATTGGCGGGGTTATTACTCTTAAATCATGTTTTTCTGCCCAATTTTGCAAAGCAGAAAAAATATAACGATTAGCAGCTACGCCGCCAGCAACTACTAGATTTTTTATTTCTCCTTCAAAACCTAAAAATTGAAAACTGTTTTCCAGGCGATTGATCAAAATCTCGCAGACTACGCGTTGAAACGACGCGCATATATCAATTTTATCTTTCAGAGAAATTTTTTGTGGTGAAGTTAGATGCGAAAATTCTTCGCCAGTTAATTTTTCTATTTCACGGCGAACTGCAGTTTTTAAACCAGAGAAAGAAAAATCGCGCAAATGCTCTTTATTCAAGGCGCCATCAATTAAAGGTTTAGGAAATTTAAAACGTTTTGCATCGCCTTGTTGTGCTAATTTTTCAAGCGCAGGGCCACCAGGATAGGGCAGGCCAAGCATCTGCGCCACTTTGTCGAAAGCCTCGCCCAAAGCATCGTCAATTGTTTCCCCTAATTTTTCATAATTCCCCACAGCGCGCGCAAGTAGGATTTGGCAATGTCCACCAGAAATTAATAAAAGCAGATAGGGAAAATTTATATTAGAAGTAAGCCGTGCTGTCAAAGCATGGGCTTCTAAGTGATTCACCGCAATGAAGGGTTTTTGAAAAACGGAAGCTAAAGTTTTTGCTGCCATCATGCCTACAATTACACCGCCAATTAAGCCTGGTCCGCAAGTGGCCGAAAAGCCGTCAATTTCTGCAAATTGTAATTTTGCTTCCGCTAAAGCCTGTAAAATTAGATTATCCAAAATTTCAATATGTCCGCGTGCCGCAAGCTCTGGCACCACGCCGCCAAATTTTTTATGTAAGTCAATTTGTGATTTTAAAATATGGGAAAGAATTTTTTTTTCATCATCCACGATCGCAACAGCGGTTTCGTCGCAGGAAGTTTCGATACCAAGAATTTTCATTTTATTTTTTTACTGATGTTTTTATGTTGTGTGGATTGAAATTTCTCGCTTTATTTATTAAGTTAAGCAGTTCTCCCTTAAAATTCAAAAATTCTTAAATGAAAAATACTGGAAAAAACTTTTTCACCTGGTTTCTCATCTTTGCTGTTGTAATGATTGTTTCTAACATTATTGGAGGGCCTGGAGGCCTTTCAGGCAATAAAATAATTTTCAGCGACTTCATGAAAAAAGTTGATGCTGGAGAGGTGGTGCAGGTTGAAATTAAAGGCAGTGATCTTGTAGGCAAATTAAAGGATGGCGCGCAGTTTTACACTTATCTTCCCGAATACCCAGATTTAGTTAAAAATTTACAAGCAAAGGGAGTAGAAATAAATGCATTACCTCTAGTTTCTAAATCGGAAAGAATTATCGCCGGAATTTTGGGATGGTTGCCTTTTATTTTAATGATCGCTCTATGGATATTTTTTGCACGTGGAGCTGCTGGGGGTGGGCGTAGTGGTGCTTTTGGTTTTGGTAAATCGCGAGCTAAGCTGTTACAAGAAAGTAAAGGCAAAGTTACTTTCTCTGATGTTGCTGGAATTGATGAGGCGCGGCTTGAACTTACGGAAATTGTCGATTTTCTAAAAGATCCAAAAAAATATACTGATGTTGGTGCTAGAATTCCGCGTGGTTGTTTGCTTATTGGCTCTCCAGGAACAGGAAAGACCTTGCTTGCCCGCGCTATTGCTGGTGAAGCGAATGTACCATTTTTCTCAATTTCTGGTTCTGATTTCGTGGAAATGTTTGTTGGTGTGGGTGCCAGCCGTGTTCGCGATATGTTTGAACAAGCTAAAAAATCTGCTCCTTGTATTGTTTTCATTGATGAGATTGATGCAGTGGGTCGCCACAGAGGTTCTGGAATTGGTGGCGGCAATGATGAGCGCGAACAAACTTTAAACCAATTATTGGTTGAAATGGATGGCTTTTCAGAAAATGAGGGAGTGGTGATTATTGCTGCAACTAATCGCCCGGATGTTTTAGATCGTGCCTTGCTACGCCCAGGGCGCTTTGATCGCCAAGTGGTTGTTCCTAATCCAGATATTGTGGGTCGAGAGCAAATTTTGGCAGTGCATCTGAAAAAAATCGCTGCTGCTTCTGATATTGATATAAAAATACTTGCCCGTGGAACACCTGGTTTTGCTGGGGCTGATTTAGCTAATTTAATTAATGAAGGCGCATTGATGGCAGCGCGGCATGGTCAAAAAATGGTGACTATGCATAATTTAGAGGAAGCCAAGGATAAAATCATGATGGGTGTGGAAAGGAAATCTATGGTCATGCAGCAATCAGAAAAAGAGTTAACAGCTTATCACGAATCAGGCCACGCCATTACTGCTCTTAATTGTAAGCATTCTGATCCAATTCACAAAGCCACGATAATCCCAAGGGGGCGTGCGCTTGGCTTGGTGATGCGCTTACCAGAAATGGACCGTTTTTCAATTACTAGGGCCAAGTTGCATGATGATTTGGTGGTTGCTATGGGCGGCCGTGCTGCAGAAGAATTAATTTTTGGTTATGATCAAGTTACAACTGGTGCATCTTCTGATATTACTCAAGCAACCAATATGGCGCGCGGCATGGTCACTAAATGGGGCTTAAGCGACAAAGTTGGAACCATTGATTATAGCGAGGAAGAGAGCACAAAATTTTATGCAGCCCAAAAAACTTTCTCAGAGGAAACGGGTAAAATTATTGATGAAGAAGTGAAGCGCATAGTCTCTGAAGCCTTACAGCGTGCTAAAGATATCTTAACTGAAAAGAGAGCTGATCTTGAAAAATTGGCAAAAGCGCTTTTGGAATATGAAACTTTAACTGGCGAGGAAATTAAAGATTTATTGGCTGGTAAAGAAATTAGAAAGCCTTCAACCCAACAAACTAGCTCTACCGCAAGTTCAGTTAGTTTTATACCAAATATGAGCGATGCAGCGAACTAAAATTATCTTAAAGGGGCAGTTTTAAGATAGGTTCTAGTTGAATTTAACCTCTTCGCTCTTAATTTCCGCGCAAAGTTTTTTCTTAATCAAAATTCCCTCAAATATGCAATTTGAAGTCACCAAGCAGGTGCTGCTTAAAGCCATTTCTAATGTCAATGGCGCGGTTGAAAAAAAGAATACAATTCCCGTTCTTCAAAACATAAAAATCGAAGCTATTAAAAACCCCAAAGAGGTAGATAAAGTTACCTTGTTTGCTACAGATATGGACATTTTAGTCACTTCTGCTTTCGAAGTGGATATGAAAAAAAGTGGCAGCACCACAGTGCCCGCTCAAATGTTTTTTGATATAGTCAGAAAAATTCCTGATGGCGCCAGCATAATGATTTCCCAAGAAGCACCTACCGCTTTGCAAATTAAATCAGGCAAATCGAAATATAATCTGCCCTGCATTGAGGCCAGCGAATTCCCCAATTTATCAGAAGGAGAATTGGGCGAAGACATAGAAATTGAGCCAGATAAATTGGCTAAAATGATCGATAAAACACGCTTTGCAATTTCCAATGATGAAACACGCTATTACTTGAACGGCCTTTATTTACAGGCCATAAAACAAGATTCTGGTTTTGAATTGCGCACTGTTGCAACTGATGGGCATCGAATGGCATTATCATTTTTGCCAATAGAATTAAAAACGCCCTTCGGTGTGATTTTACCAAAAAAATCCGTAGCGGAAATTAGAAGAATTATTGATGGTACAAAAACAGTAAAGCTCGCCGTTTCGCGTGTTAAAATTAAAATTATTGCCGATCAGACCACTATTATCTCTAAGTTAATCGATGGTGAATTTCCTGACTACGATAAGGTTTTGCCAAAAAATAATACTCAAATTGCTGTAATTAACCGCAAAAATTTTTTCGAATGCGTTGATCGCGTTTCAACTGTTGCAACTGACAAACACAGGTCGGTGAAACTTACGATTGAAAATGGTAAAATAAATTTACAAGTTCACACCAATGATGGCTCTTTTGCTTATGAAGAATTAGATGTAAATTATTCTGGGGATGCAATTGAAACCGGCTTTAATTCGCGCTATTTGTTGGATATTATTGGCCAAATCGACAAAGAAGAATTGCTGATGCGTTTTAAAGACGGAGTTTCGCCAGCATTGATTGAAGCTAAAGAAATGAATTCCGTTTTTGTTATAATGCCAGTGCGCATATAGACTTAATTAAATTCAAACAAAGTTTGAATTTAGGGCTGTTGAATTGCTAAGGACGGAATTAATCTGTCCATTCGTAATAATTTTTGTTTTTTATAAAGTTCGATGTTTTGAACCAGTTTTGTTATATTGTTATAGTGTCATATTGAACTTCATCTAAGCATGACACTAACAGTCTCTAGTCACATTTGATGCAAATTAAAAAAATTTTACTCACTAATTTTCGCAATTTTCTTGTTAAAAAAATTGAATTTTCGCGACCGCTAGTTTTGCTTGTTGGGCCTAATGGTGCTGGCAAAACTAATCTTCTGGAAGGTTTGACCTTACTAGGGCGTGGGCCATCATTGCGTGGATGTGATTTTGAAGAGATGATTTTTTGTGATGCAATTTCGCAGGAAAAAAAACAGCAATTTAGTATTTATTCAGAAATTTCTGATCACGAATTTATTGAAACAATAGGTGTATCTTTTAACGCCAAGCAGAAAAAAAAGATTCTTGAAATTAATGGCGAGCCAGTGAGCAGTAAGCGCCAATCGGATTTAAAAAATTATTTAATTAATTTTATTTTTCTGACTCCACAACTCGAACAGCTTTTTATTCTAGGAAAATCTGAGCGTCGTGATTACATGGATAAAATCGTGGCGGATATTGATTTTGAACATAATTCACGCATTAACCTCTATCAAAAACTTCTTAAAGAACGGCTGTTAATTTTACAAAAATATTGTGGCCAGAAAAGTGGTGAGAAATGGTTGGATGTGATTGAAAATCAGATTGTCGAATATGGTGTGGCTATTGCGGCAGCGCGGATTGAGGCCATTGATTTTTTTAATAAAGCTATCATTTCTTTTTCTTCAAATTTTCCAAAACCAAAATTGCAAGTTATGGGCGATGTGGAGCAGATGATTGCCGAGTTTAGTGCAGTGCGGTTAGAGGAAATTTACAAAAATAAATTACGAGAAAATCGCGCCCATGATTTAGAAAATTTTAAAACTAATTTTGGGGTTCATAGAAGTAATTTTGATGCGCTTTTTGTGGAAAAAAATGCTGCAGCCACCCGCTCTTCAACGGGTGAGCAAAAATCAATCATGATTGGTATTACTTTAGCGCGGGCCAAAATTTCCGCTAATTATCGAAACCAGCCAACAATTTTAATTTTTGATGAAGTAGTTTCGCATTTAGATGAAAAAAGAAAGGCTGATTTATTTGCAGAAATCGCCGCAACTTCATTACCAGCGTTCTTTAGCGCAACTAGCTCTGACCTGGTTCCAGAGCAATATTTGCGTGAAGAAAAAATGCAGATTTATTCTTTAAATAATGGCTAGACTATGACAAAAATTTTAGTGGTAGGAGCAGGGGCAGTAGGTGGTTTATTTAGCTCTAAGCTAGGCCTTGCAGGCGCTGAGGTTACAATGGTTTGTAGATCTGATTATGAAGAGGTGAATAAAAATGGCCTTCAGATTAATAGCCATTGGGGAAATTTTTCTTTTACGCCAAAATCTGTTTTAAAAAATATCGCTGAGTATCAAGAAAAAGCGGATTTCATTTTGGTGGCAACAAAAGTTTTGCCAGAAATTTCTGTCGCGGATTTAATCAGGCCAGCGTTACACTCTGGCGCATCTATAGTTTTATTGCAAAACGGAATTCATATTGAAAAACCAATCGCTGCTCTTTTTCCAAATCATCATTTAATTAGCATGATTGCCCATGTTTGCGTTAGTAAAAGCGCGCCTGGAATTATTGATCATAAGGAATTAGGAAGGCTGGCTATTGGCGATTATCCAAAGGGTGTTAGTGCAAAAACTCGGCAATTAATTGAATTGTGGCAAAAATCGGGTGTTCCCTGCGAAGTGTCAGAAAATATTCAAATAGATCGATGGAAAAAATTGATTTGGAATGCTGCTTTCAATCCAATCTCGGTGCTGGCTGGGGGCATTGATACTCAGAAAATCCTTGCTAATCCTGAAGCTGAAAAATTGGTAAGAAATGTAATGCAAGAAGTGTGCATTCTAGCACGGGCCGATGGTTGTGAATTGCCTGAAAATATAGTTGAACAAAATGTCTCTATGACAAAAAAAATGCACCCTTACAAAACCAGTATGTTGCTTGATTTTGAGGCTAAAAGAAAAATGGAAGTAGAAGCAATTTTAGGAAATGCGGTGCGTTTTGCTGAAGAGAAATCACTCACTGTTCCTTACCTATCAAGCCTTAGGGCACTGCTTTCTTGTTATTAGGGAAAAAATTTAAGAGTTTAAAAATGAGAAAATTTTTATTTTTGACATTGATTTTTGGCTTTATTTTTAACGCAGAATCATTCGCAAAATCCCATAAAAGAATTGGGAAAAAACACCAGTCCAAAATTTCTTCCGAGTATTTTTTGCAGGTTAATTTAACGCAAACTCAGTGTGAAGAAATTGTTGGAGGTGAATGTTTCCGCCGTGATAGCGCGCGCGATAAGCCTTATTATCACCAAACAAAATTAACTATTTTTAACAATAAAGTTTTTGCTGAGCAATTTTTACAAAACTCTGAAAAGTCAACAGACAGGCTGTTCTTTAGCATTAGCAATGGTGCTTATAAATTTATAACCACTAAAGGAAATAAAATTTCTTTTTCCGCAAAAAATGGTAAAGTGATTAATTTAAAATTGCTTTCTGGTAAGCTTGGTAAAGAAAAAAAATCGGATAATAAATGCCGTGTTGCTGAGGCAACCTATGGCTTTTACCAGGCCTATGACAAATGGCAAATTGTTGAGAGGCACAAATTTTTCAAAGATGAATTTAATTTTTCTGGTTTGAAAGAATTTATAATTTTTGCTGAGAAATCAAATAAAACAAAGGCGATGGCATTATTGAAAGATTCAGCGCAAAGCGTTGTGGCAGTGAATAAAATTCGACTATGTAAGATTCAGGGGGAAGAAAATTATTTAGAAAAACATATTTCTAATAGTGAATGTGAATTAGCGCGTGAGGAAGATATTGAGGAGTGCGTAAGATATGGGGCTTGTGAAGATTATTTGGTGGTCAAAGATTGTGAAATCACTTTCCTAAAAGAAGTTTTATAGAACCCTGTTTTAGGCTTATTTGTTCTCGTTTTATTCTAGGAATTGAGCTGGCTTTATCTTATTACGATCGCATTTGAGGCACTTAAACGAAATAAGCACGGAACCCTCTTATAACTCATAAAGCGCGATTTATTAATAACATTTTTGTTATTCCGCGCCTAAAGATTATTTATATTGCAAGGAAGCTAGTTGGGGCCTCTATTACAGGATATTCACGAGGGTTGAATAGCTGATAATGCCACCACTCTTTTGAATAAAAATCCCAACCAGCTAGAGTCATCAACCCAAGTAAAATCAGACGATTACGTTGAGCTTCTGCAGAAACACGATGACAATTATGGAAAGCCAATTCAGAAAATTCGTCAAAGTTTGTGCCCATTTCTAGTTCATTTCCGTTTAAATCAGTGAGAGTTAAATCTATTGCTACCCCTCGACAATGCGGAACTGCGCCATTTTCTGGGTTAGAGACAAATCCACTATTTGGGTCATCTTCGCAGAATTTTTCGAATAAGAATTTTTGTACTACAAAAGGGCGAAAGCAGTCAAAAATTTTTATTTTTAGGCCAAGTTTTTTTGCTGATTCAATGGCTTTGTGTAGCGGTTCAATTGCTGCTTCGTGCAAATAGCAAAAGGGATGCGAGTAAAGTCTTTGCCCGCAAACATTATTATCTGTTGCATAACGCAAATCAAAAATTACATCGAATTTTTCCTTAGTGATTTCAGTGAGGTTTTTCATAAGAAGCTGGGATTGAGTTAATATGAAGTACTGTCCTGATCACGATTCGACATGAACAATAATGATCACGTGGGTGATATACAAAAATAAGGCTAATAAAAAAGCTATAGCAAATAAGGGGTTTATTTCAGCTCTTGTTGGTTTTTATGCAGCTTGTCAAGACAATGCTCTAGCATGCCTTCTATACTTTCACGCTTAATTGGCTTAGAGATAAAATCGTCCATCCCGCTATCTAAACATTTCTTTTTATCTTCTTCACTGGCATTGGCCGTAAGGGCTATAATTAAAACTGGATTGGGGGAGTTTTTCTCTTTTTCAATTTTCCTGATTTCTTTAGTAGCAGCAAAGCCATCCATCACAGGCATCATACAATCCATCAAAATTATATCATATTTTATATGTAAGAACTTATTTACGGCCTCTTGGCCATTTTCGGCGAAATCAAGGCTAAAGCCAAAGCGCTTCAGGATAGTTAGAGCAACCTTCAGATTTACTTCATTATCTTCACAAAGCAGAACTCTTAAATCTTTAAAGCGAGAATCTGTGGTGCTGGTTTTAGCCTCACCTTTCTCAATTAATGTTCCTTCTTCTTCGTAATAAGTGATTTTGAAAATAAAGAATAATGCCATGAGAAGCCGTTCTATCTTAAGCGGCTTAGTGATTATGCGGTCAAATAATTTTAGCATTTCGGCAGGAATTTTTGATTTTTCTTGGACCGAGATACTCAAAATTATTGGTTTGTCCTTTAGCTTTTCTTTTTGTTTTATTAATTGAGCAATTTCTACGGCGTCGGTGCCGATAGTAATATTGTGGCTAATGAGAATACCATCTGGTGTTTCGCTCTTTTCCAGCACTGCCAAAGCTTCTTGAGATGTTATTTTCGGCGAATGGCTTTCATTTTTAACAGTGATTATATTGTGATGAATTCGTAATTCGTCGAAAAGTTCGGTAAAAATTTTTGCCGCAACTTCATTATTTTCAATCACGGCAATTTTGCGTCCAGCTAGCTGGGTCTTTTGTTCTGAACAGTCTTCAATCTCTTGTGCTTCTTCTGATTTTTTCATTGGAATAGTAAACCAAAAATTTGAGCCTTTACCAAATTCGCTGATTATACCGATTTTGCCATGCATCAGCTCAACTAATTCTTTGCAAATTGAAAGCCCAAGGCCTGTACCTCCATATTTCCGTGTGGTTGACATATCGGCCTGGGTGAAAACTTTAAACATAGTAGAAAGTTTCTCCTGAGCAATCCCTATACCACTATCTTTTATGTTAAAATTGACTAAATAATTTTCATCCTCAACTTTTTCTAAGCGAACCTCGATAAAAATTTGTCCATAGTAAGTGAATTTAATAGCGTTACTAATCAAGTTATTCATCACTTGCCTTATTCTTCCTGCGTCAGACAACAGAGAAGTTGGAATATCTTTAGAAATATGAGTAATAATTTCCAGGCCCTTGTTATTAGCGGTTGGAGACATTAAATCAGCCACATCTTCGATTAGATCGCGCAGATCAAAATTGATATTTTCAATTTCAATTTTACGCGCTTCGATTTTTGAGAAATTTAAAATATCGTTAAGGATTAAAAGCAGGGCATCAGCAGAGCGGTAAATTGTATTAGCTTGATCAAGTTCATCGCCTTTCAGCTTTCCAGACTCTCGCAAAGCCTGGCTCATGCCAATAATGCCATTCATTGGAGTTCGAAGCTCATGGCTCATATTCGATAAGAAAAAGCTTTTTGCCACGCTGGCAGCTTCTGCACCTTCTTTTGCTTTAATTAACTCCTCTACAAACGGCCCAATTTTAACTCTTCTAAAGACATAAACTGTCACCATGAAAAATAGTGCCACACCCACAGATTGGCCAACTGAAATCATTAGCTGAAAGGCTAGATTTTTGAAGGCGCGCGTTTGGTGATATCCAGTTATTGTGGTTGTATTATAACCCGGAGACTTTTGGGCATGTTTAAAGACACAGTCATCCATTTTAAAGGAAGAAGATAGGAAATCGCTGCTCATAGAAGATTGCTGCATGGCCATCTCTTTTAATCTCGGATTTTCCTGCAATATAGTTTTATTGAATTTGTAGCGCTTAAAATTAACTGAATTTGCCAGAATATCATAATTACTATCTACCAGCATGTAACAAACATCTTCATCACCAAAAACCCAATCGATTTGTCTTTGGATTACCTGGGTTGGGATTTTGCCAATAAAGGTTCCAATTGTTTCCAGGTTGTCATAGTCAATTCTCATCGCCACCGGGATAAAATCGTAAGAAGTAATATCAGTTTCGATGTGAGTGATTTGCCCAAATCTTAGACGCCAGGCCTTTTTATTTTCTGCTTCCTCAATTGGAAAATACTCTTCTGGTACGAAAGGATCTGATAAAATTCCGTCATCATATGTGATATCCACTAACCCTTCAGGGTTAACAAAATTAATTTCCATCCAGGAGGAAACATTGCGCTGCAAAGCATCTTTGTTAAGGGTCTTCTTGATTATTTGAGCTATCATATCTTTATTTTTTTCAACCCTTAAAGATAGAAGTTTGTCGCCCACATAATTGAAATAATTTTCCACTGAGCTCATCAAGGAAGTTACAGCTTTTTCCACCACGCTGCTTTGAAATTTTACTTGCTTATCAAGCGTTATCCAGAAGTTGCGATAAATCATGAAAGTATTCAGACTGAGCCAGCTAAGAATCAGTAAAACCAGAACGTAAGAAAAAATTGTATAGGCTTGGGCAAGGCCCATTTTTTCTTTTTGTTTTTTCTTGGTTGGGTGAATGCGATCGTATCTTTTTTTAATCTTTCTAAACTTAGCTGGATAAGTTGGGTCTATAGAGCTGCGCTTAACAATTTTTTTGTGAAAATAATCATTTTTGCCGAACAAAAAAAGGGCGGTATAAAAAGAAATCTTTTGTAGCGCTATAGTAAGAGCAGTGATTTTTTCAGAAATTTTTGGCGTAGCTTTGGGTGCGGCTTTATCAGAAGAATGCTTCGCGAGATCAGGCTGGGCCGGTGCTTGAGAATTTTTCGAGCCGCGAAAAAGCATAAACTAAGTTGCCGGAATGATGATTGTGAGAGAAAATTTGCTCGTCTTAGAAACTGTTTTCAAATTTATTGCTGCCATTCTTTCCACAAATCTTTGTTTTTAAAAAATTTTGTGGCCGATAATAGCTGCAAGGTTTCTTAAAAAGTCACTAAAAATTTCTAAAAAATTGATAGTGAATGAATTTGAAAAATAGGTCTTAGAGTTGAGGGTATGTAACCAAACTCAAAGTAAACAAGCTTAGTAATTAAGTTCTTCTAACGATTATATACTTATGTCTTTTTGAAACATTTTTGTGGAAGAAATTTATTTTAGATGGGGAATTTTTGTGGGAGAAAGATTGTCCTAGCCCCCGAACTTCCCGCTACCTTGGACTAGACTTTTGAGTGATTGAT
>CAZCWN010000033.1:0-5680 GCA_964502375.1 uncultured Rhizobium sp.
AATTTCCACTGGCAGAAAAGGCGACAAATTTGGGGTGGATATTGATATGGCGGAAGAAATTTATTCTAAAGCTGCCCAACTTCCTGGGCTTGAAGTTTATGGTATCGCGATGCATATCGGTTCGCAAATCACTTCGATTGAACCATTCCGCTTAGCTTTCACAAAGCTGCGTGAACTTTATTTAAAATTGCGTAAAAATGGCCATCAAATCTCCGCTCTCGATTTTGGGGGGGGTATCGGCATTTTTTATAAAAATGAAAACACTTTATTAATTGATGATTACGTAAAATTGCTGGCGGAAATCACTAAAGATTTGCAAGTAAAAACCACTATTGCTCCAGGCAGGGCAATAGTCGGCAGTGCTGGCCTTCTGGTAACAAAAGTTATTTTTATAAAAGAAACTTCTGCAAAAAATTTTGTTATAATTGATGCAGCGATGAATGATTTAATGCGTCCTGGACTTTACGGTTCTTATCACGAAATTTTATCAGTAATTAAGAAAAAAGGTGAAAAATCAGCTTATGATTTGGCAGGGCCGGTTTGCGAGAGCACTGATATTTTAGCGCAAAGACGCGAGTTAATTGAACCAGAATCGGGAGATTTGATCGCCTTCGCTAGTGCTGGTGCTTATGGTTCATCAATGTCTAACGAATATAACTGTCGCCCTATGATTCCTGAAGTGTTAGTGGATGGTGATAAATTCGCTGTAATTCGGCGCCGTCCAACATTTGAAGAGATGTTGCATTTGGAAAATATCAACTAGCTATTTAGCGATTTTTTCATCCAATTGTTTGAGAGCTAGTTTTATTTCTTCCCTTCTTTTTTGATCCATAAAAGACCGATTTTTATTAGGACAGTTAAGGGCTAGACTCAGTTGTTTTCTGGCCTCGTCATATCTTTTTTCTTCAGTTAGAAATAAGCCGTAGAAATAATGGGCGTCCATATTTTGAGGAGAAATAGCAAGGGCTTTTTTGAAATTTTCTTCAGATTTTGTTTTATCACCGAAGCCTACAGGCCAGCTTGGAATACGTTGATATAATACCGCAAGATTAAGATAGGCCGCGCCTTCAAGCGCCTTACTGTCAATTGCAATGGTTTTTTCAAACAAAGATTTTGCTTCCTTTGCTTTAGAAATTGCTGAGCTTTTTTGAAATTCCCCTTGTGAAACTAAGCAGATTCCCTGCCAAATTATTGGCTCGGCGCGATTTTTGAATTTTTCTGATAAGCCTTTAGCGTAATCAACACAAGATTGAAAAAGGGCGAGTTTTTTATCAGTATTTTCAGTTTTATATTTTGCCGTTTCCCACATTTCTCGAGCTTTGCCAACCTCGCTTTCTATGCTTTCTTCAGCCATTGCAGCGGAAATAAAAGCGCAAAAAATAAATAAAATTGGAAGAAATTTTTTCATAAATTTGGAAAAGAAATTATTTTTTTCATTTTTTTGATTACTTGCTTAAGACCATCAAATATTGATTCCCCAATTATGAAATGGCCAATATTTAGTTCTTTTATTTCAGAAATCTTGGCGATTTCTTTAGCAGTTTCATAATTTAATCCATGCCCAGCATGACATTCTAAGCCCAGATTTGACGCTAGTTCAGCGCATCTGGCGATTTTTTTAAATTCTGCCTCACGCATTTTGCCTTTTTTGCGACAGAATTCACCAGTGTGGAATTCAACAATATCTGCTTCCACTTCTTTAGCAGCATTGATTTGCGATTGGTTAGCATCAATAAAAAGTGAAACTTTAATTTTTTTACTGCGAATTTTTTTGATCATCGCCTTTAAAATTTCGGCATTTTTTATCACATCAAGTCCGCCTTCAGTGGTAATTTCTTGTCTTTTTTCGGGAACAATACAAACGGCGTGCGGCTTTGTCCTAAGGGCAATTGCTAGCATTTCAATAGTTGCTGCCATTTCCAAATTTATCGGCAATTTTATTTCTTTTTTTAAGCGTTTTAGATCTTCATCGCGAATGTGGCGTCGATCTTCGCGTAAGTGGATAGTGATGCCATCAGCGCCGGATTTTTCTGCAAGAATTGCAGCTGAGACAGGGTCAGGATGGGCTTCGCCGCGTGCATTTCTAATGGTTGCAACATGATCAATATTTACTCCAAGGCGAATTTTATTTTTCTGAGAACTTTTTTTCATAAAATATTAAAAAACTTAAGTAAGCAGTGCAGCTTAGGACTATAGTGATTGGAAACCCATTAGCTCCAAAAATATTAACTAAATATCCCCCTGTAAAAGTTCCAAATAAAGAGCCAATTGAACCAATTAATTGGAAAGTGGCATTGGCGGCAACCAGCTTTTCTTTTGGGTAATCGTCATTAGCGATTTTAAACACTGCAACAAAAATGCAGGCCACGAATATTCCAAAAAGGAAATAGAGGAAAAATAAAAACCAGTAAGATTGGTGATAAAGAATTATGGTAAGAAAACAATACATGCATCCCAAATAGCCAATATTCATTATTTTATAAGGACTGAATTTTTTGAGCAAAAAACCCACCCAAAGATCAGCTAAACCGCTGGACATATAAGCAGTGATAAGAACCCCTGCTGCTTCATAAGATAAGCCAAGATTAATGCCAAAAATGACAGTAAAAGTTAGAAGAAGATAAGTTTGGAAATCGAGAAAAAACCGTCCTAAAAAACAGCGCGGATTTTTCTTAAAAAAATAAAAAAGAGAGATTCTTTCTGCTTCGTGGGTGGGTTGAATATTTTGCTTCAAAGGCATCAAGCAAAGCAGAGAGGCGACTACTAAAGTTGCGGAAATTATAAATGAAAAATAATTATCCGCTCCTGAAAGGCTTACAATTATTGGGCCCATCGATACTCCAAAGGAAATTATCATGCTGAAAATCCCAAGAGCTACTCCTCGGTTAATGCCCTCAACTAGGATGTTCAGCCATGACTGCCGGGTGATGGCATAAATGAACCAGCATGCGCCCATAAAAAAAGCGAAAGTGATCCACAAATAAAAATTTTGGTAAAAATAAATTAATAAAATTGATGTCGCATAACCAATAGCAGCAAACTTTAGGGAGGGCATCATGCCAAATTTTGCAATAAAACGGCTTAAAAAAAATGACATCAAAATGCCGCCAGAAACATCAATAGTGAAAGCAATTCCAATATGCGCTGCATCTACGCCGTGCTTGCTTAGTATTGTTGGGAAAATAACCAAATCCATGCCAGCAGCCATACTAAAAAGCAGCAAACTTAAAAATAAAAAATTTACTTCCTTAGAAAAGGCGAGTTGCTTAAAAAGATTTTGCACTTGTTTGATTGCTTTGTTGAAAAGATTTTATTGGGTATTAGGTTTTATAGGAAAACATATGCTGAGCCTGACGAAACATGACACAAGCGAGCACCATGGGACAATTTCCAAGGTGCAAACCTTTTATTCAACAGTTCTTAAGAACTATGTTTTGCAAATTCTTATAATCAATGTCAGCCAACAATTCAAAAAATTCTGAAAATTCAAAAACCGCTGAAGGATCAAAAACCCCTTTGCTTGATCAGGTAAAAATCCCTGCTGATTTAAAAAAATTTTCATTAACTGAAATAAAACAAGTTGCTGAGGAATTGCGTTATGAAACAATTAACGCAGTCGCAAAAACTGGTGGCCACTTAGGCGCAGGCCTTGGCGTTATTGAGATCACCACTGCTTTACATTATGTTTTTGATACTCCCCATGATAAAATAATTTGGGATGTTGGCCATCAAGCTTATCCGCATAAAATCCTTACCAATCGCCGCGATCGAATTAAAACAATTCGCCAACCAGGCGGATTGTCAGGATTCACTAAAAGATCCGAAAGTGAATATGATGTTTTCGGCGCCGGACACAGCTCTACATCTATCTCTGCAGCGCTTGGAATTTCGGTAGCAAAAAAATTTAAAAAGGAAAAATCACATGTGGTTGCTGTGATTGGTGATGGGGCTATGTCCGCAGGGATGGCCTTTGAAGCCATGAATAACGCGGGCGCGCTGGAAGATGAATTTTTTTCTGACAATCGCTTAATTGTAATTTTAAACGATAATGACATGTCCATCGCCCCGCCAACGGGCGCAATGTCTCATTATTTCTCACGTCTTGCCGCTTCTAAATCTTATTTAAAAATTAGAGACCTTACCAAAAAATTTTCTGACAAACTTCCAGAAGTTTTTTCACGCTTTCCACGTAAATTCGAAAAGGCGGCAAAAGAGTGGTGGATGGGTGGCAATATTTTTGAAGAAATGGGATTTTATTATATTGGGCCGATTGATGGGCATGATTTAGATGTGCTAATACCAATTTTAAAAAATATTCGCGACGACAATTCCAGCGATCCCATCCTTATTCATTGCGTCACTGAAAAAGGTCGCGGTTATGTTGGCACTATGCAATCAGAGGACAAATTACACGCGGTGGCGAAGTTTGACCCTGAAACTGGCGTACAAGAAAAATCCGTTTCGCTTTACCCAAGCTATTCAAAAATTTTTGGCACCAGGCTTTCTGAATTGGCAAAGAAAGATGAAAAAATTTTGGCGATCACTGCTGCAATGCCTACAGGAACAGGATTGGATATTTTTCTCAAAGATCATGAAAAAAGGGTTTTTGATGTTGGGATTGCTGAGCAGCATGCTGTAACTTTTGCTGGCGGCCTTGCCGCCGAAGGGATGAAGCCTTATGTGGCGGTATATTCAACTTTTCTGCAACGCGCTTATGATCAGGTAGTTCATGATGTGGCAATTCAAAGATTGCCCGTGCGTTTTGCTATTGATCGCGCTGGTTTTGTGGGGGCTGATGGCCCAACACATGCGGGATCTTACGATATCGCTTATTTAATAAATCTGCCGCATTTTGTTTTAATGGCGCCAAGTGATGGCCAAGAGCTAGTGAAAATGATCAATACAGCCAATACCATAAACGATCGCCCTAGTGCTTTCAGGTTTCCACGTGGTGAAACAGATTTAGAAATTAATTTCTTGGATGATGAGGTTTTGCCAATAGGGAAGGGGCGCTTGATTCAACAAGGCAGCAGGGTGGCTATAGTTTCTTATGGCACCATATTGAGCAATGTAAAAAAGGCGGCAAAAATTTTAGAAGAAAAATCTGGAATAAAAATCACCATTGCTGACGCAAGATTCGCTAAGCCTTTCGATGGAGAATTAGTGAAGGATTTAGCCCAGAATCATGAAATTTTAATCACGATTGAAGAGGGATCTATTGGGGGATTCGGTTCTGTTATTGCTCAATTTTTGCTGAATATGGCGCTGCTTGATCGCCCAAATTTCAAATTCCGCTCAATATTTATGGCTGATAAATTTATTGAACAAAATTCACAAAATAAGATGCAGGAAGAAGCGGGGATTGGGGCGGAGAATATCGTTGAAATGGTTATTAGTCTTATAAAAATAAATTCACCCCAATCACATTCTACTTAAGAAAAAGGGATGAAAGCTTGCAAAATAAAGTTGAACTGCGAACTGGACAATCCTTCTAACTTTTCTTGAAAAATTACTGCTACTCAAACTTACTTCAAATCCAGAATTATTAGACCAATCCCCAAGCCAAATTTTAAAATAATAATCCTTAAAACCTCACATGGAAAATAATCAAAAACTCAAGAACCTCTTTTTGCTTTTTCTTTTAGCGCATCCAGCGATAGCAGATCTGCCGTATTGGATA
>CAZCWN010000033.1:5690-18134 GCA_964502375.1 uncultured Rhizobium sp.
TTTTTCTTTTATCCTGCTGTTGGGGGCCGTCTTTTCTTTTTATTAAAATTGCGATTGCAGGTATTCCGCCGTTTACTGTATCTAATTTACGCGTAGCAATAGGCGGGGCGCTGCTTTATATGGTTTTAAAAATCAAAAAAATCTCTTTGCCGAAATTTGGCCCAGATTGGAAACATTTCGCAATAATGGCAATTTTTAGCTGTGCTTTACCATTCACTTTATTTGCAGTGGGGGAGCAATATATAGATAGCTCTCTAGCCGCGATTTTAAACGGCACAACACCATTATTCACCCTGTTGATTGCACATTTTGTTACGGAAAATGATCGCATAACAAAAACAAAATTTTTTGGTTCTTTAATTGGCTTTTTTGGACTATTCGTTTTGGTGGCGCCAAATTTTTTTGAAATAAAAGCAACTCTTATTGGGATTATCGCTGGAATATTGGCAGCAGTATCATATGGCATTGCTTTCGTTTATGCGAAAAAAAATATACGTGGTTTTAAGCCTTTAGTAGTGCCAACTGCGCAGTTTTTTTTAGCATCCATATTTTTACTGCCATTTTCGTTGATTTTTGAAAATCCTTTTGCCTTGAAACATGTTATGTTTGCAGAAATTGCTTCAGTCTTTGGGTTGGCTATATTTGGAACGGCTCTAGCCTTTGTGGTTTATTACAAATTAATTGAAACCACCAGCGCCACTTATGTTTCTGCTGTTACTTATATATTGCCGATTTTTGGTGTGGTGCTTGGAATGATCATCCTTAATGAAACTTTGTCTTGGAATACTTACCTTGGGTCAGTTATGATTCTAATTGGGGTGATGATTACTAATGGTGTTATCAAATTTAATAATAAATTTGGTTTATAGAAAAGGCATTGGAGTAAAGTTAAGGTAGCAAATGTTAGACAAAGTTTGTCCTTAGCTTAATAGAAAAAGGAAATCACCACATTATATAAGCATATTCATATAAGCATATTCACACAAATAAAATGAGCAGAAGGAAGGAAGTAAAGGGCGCTCACTTGCTAGTTTGAAAGTCAGCAAGATTGCTTAGAGAGCTGAAAGAGCAGTGAAAGAAAATTTACTCAATTATCCCGTCTTTAATATAAACCAAGCGATCAGCTTGGTTGGCAAGCTCGAGATTATGTGTTACCAGAAGGCAGCCAATTTGATGATTTTTTACTAAACTCTGTAATAGAGAAAAAACTTTTTTAGAAAGCTCGGAATCAAGGTTTCCAGTTGGTTCATCGGCCAAAATCAGAGATGGCTTGGTAACAACGGCGCGAGCTAGGGCAACCCTTTGTTGTTGTCCTCCGGAAAGCTCGGCGGGTTTGTGATTTAGGCGGTTAGATAATTCAACTTCAGTTAAAATTTTTGTTGCCTCTTTGAAAGCATCATCGCGGCTTTTGCCCTGAATTAATAAAGGGATTGCTACATTTTCCAAAGCAGAGAATTCGGGCAGAAGATTATGAAATTGATAGACGAAACCAATATTATTTTTTCGAATGTCAGTTCGGGTTTTATCATCAGCTTTTGAAACGTCAGTTTCATTAATAATTATGCTGCCCGAGGTTGAACAATCAAGCAAGCCAGCAATTTGTAAAAGTGAAGTTTTACCAGAGCCAGAAGGGCCCACCAGCGCCACTAATTCGCCTTTTTTTATCTCCAAATTAACGTTTTTAACCGCTTCGGTTTTTTCTTCGCCTTGAAAAAAATCTTTTTTGACTCCGGAAAGCTTTAAAACTGTTTTCATGGATTATTTTTTTCTTTTCCTTTTTCGAGGGGCATCGTCATCCTCGTCATCATCGTCGTCATAGTCATCATCCTCATCATCCTCATCGCCTTCTTCATCATCTTCGCTATCTTCATCTTCGTCCAGTTCTGAATCTTCAATTTCAGCGTCAAAATCGTCAAATTCATCTTTTTGGGTGATTTTGCCTTCTGCGTTTAATTTATCTTTAGCAGTTAAAATTATTTTTTCTTTGGCCTCTTCAAAGCTAATATCATAGATTGCTGCATATTCTCCAGCCAAGCGATTAATGGCAGTTTCATAAATTATTCTTTCGCTATAAGAGCGTTCGCCATCTTCAATATCGCGAGTTAAATCTCGTAAAACCTCGGCCAAAAGCATGATATCACCAGAATTGATTTTTGTTTCATATTCTTGGGCGCGGCGGCTCCACATGCCTTTTAATTTTTTAATACCACTGCGCAGAATAACAAAAACTTCATCCATTTGCGCCTTAGAAATTAAATGTCGCAAGCCTATTTTTTCAGCACTTTCCATAGGGATTTTGATAGTTAGCTTCTCTTTTTCAAAATACATCAAATAGCAGCTGAAATCTTTTCCTAAAATACTGGTTTTTTCGATATCCACAATTTTGCCTATGCCATGAGAGGGGTAAATGGCGTAATCACCAATTTTGAAAGCAGGCCTGAAGTTACTGTCTGGTTTTTTAGCTATAATAGCTTTTTGCGGAACTTCACTTTTCTTTTCCACTGGCTTTGATTCTGCAACGGCGGCATTATTTTTTTGATAGGCAGACATGATTTTTTTAGCCAAGCTAGTGGACTCTTTTTTATTTTTTACCACCGCCGTTTTTGTTGTAGGCTTCTTTTGCGCTGCAGGTTTTTTTCTTTCAGCCTTTGATTTTACTGGTTTTTTTGCTGATTTTAACGGGGCCGTTTTAACCAATTTTGCTGGGAGCTTTTTTGCCGGTTTCTTAGCTACAGCTTTTTTAGTTTTGGCAGGATTTTTTGCCTTTAAACTTGGTTTTTTATTTGGTTGCTTTTTGGCAATTTTTTTAGCTGATGTTTTCTTTGCTATAGGTTTTTTTGCTACGGTTTTTTTTGCCGCAGGTTTTTTTATTTTTGCAGCTTTAATGGCTTTCCCAGCAGTTTTTTTGGCTTTTTTTGCAGGCATAAATGTTAATTGGAAATGTTGAGAGGAAAACGCGCATCATAGTGGCTTTTTGACTTGGTGCAAGATTTTTTTTAAAAAAATATTCTCATTTAAAAAAGCTTAAATAGGGTTAGTGCAAATCTATAGTCTTTAAGCAGCACAGGCCTGACCTCAAAGGCTTTATTATCATAAAATAACTTCACAATCCTTGATAAATCTAATCGCTAAACTCAAAGAGTTGGACATGCGCAAAATTGTGCTGACCATTGATTATGTCCTTGAGCATCGCCTTTTTAAGCCAGTGATTGTTTCAATAATCACCAGTTTTGTTTTGTTTCACGCTTATCAATATGGGCACAGTTTCTTTCTTGATTATCAAGAATCTCAAGCCAAGAAACATCGGACTACTCCCATTAAAATCAATATTTCAGCCCAAGGTTTGAATTTTGATATTGATGAAGAGCAACTGGTTGAATATCGCATTAAACCAGGCGACACAATGCTAAAAATTCTGGTTGATGTAGGGGCTAACGAACAAGATGTTTTTGCCATTTTGGCGGCCATGAAAAAGGTGTTTAATCCAAAAGAAATCACAGTTGGGGATAGTGTTACGGTTAAGTATCATGTTAAAATTGGTTATGATACAAACCGCTCTGAGGTCAATTCTAATGTCACTCGCAATGTGCTAATTTATAATACTGAAATTTCTCCTTCTCCGGAAAAAAAGATTATTATTTCCCGCAAAGAGGATGGCAGCTATGAAGCCAAAGAAGTCCAAGTTAAATTATTGCGTTATATTTCGCGCTATTTTGGAACGCTAAAGAATGGCCTATTTGTTGATGGGGTGGAATCTGGTATCTCGCCAACCTCGATGATGAATATGATCAATCTTTACAGCTATGACGTAGACTTCCAGCGCGATATTAGAAGCGGAGATAAATTCGAAATGTTGGTGGAAAGTTTTTACTCAGAAGTTGGCAAAAAAATTAAGGATGGTAGTGTAATATTTTCCTCTTTGACTTTGCAAAATCGTACTATCGATATTTACATGCATAGGGTTGACGGTGCCGTTGAATATTTTGATTCCAAAGGAAATAGCGTCCGCAAATCTTTGCTTAGAACGCCAATTAATGGTGCTCGCGTTTCGTCAGGCTTTGGCATGAGAAGGCATCCAATTCTTGGATATTCGAAAATGCATAAAGGCCTTGATTTCGCTGCGCCCACAGGCACTCCGATTCTTGCAGCAGGAAGCGGAACTATCGTCTATTATGGTGTAAAAGGAGGCTACGGAAATTACGTACAAATCAAACATAATACCGATTATTCAACTGCTTATGGCCATGCCAGCAGATTTAATAAAAAATTTCGCGTGGGCTCAAAAGTTAAACAAGGTGAAGTGGTGGCTTATGTTGGCACCACTGGCCGCTCAACAGGGCCGCATTTGCATTTTGAAATAATTTATAAAGGCACGCAAATAAATCCGGCAAAAGTAAAAGCAACTTCTGGCCTCAAGCTTACTGGTAAAGAATTAGTACGCTTTCAGGCCTCAAAGAACGAAATTGACGAATATCGCAAAAATATTCCTAATCAGATTCAAAAATTATGAAAATCATCAATATCCTTTTTAATTACAAAAAATCCCTCAATGACAATAAAATCTTAGGCGTAGAGAGATGTTTTATTGATTATAGCAAATATCTCACTCTCAAGGGCAATAAAGTGGTTTCAGTAACCAAGCCAAAAATGATTTTTGCAGATGAAATTAAAAAAACCGGATCAAGATTAGTTGAGATTGCAGCCTTCAGCCAGATCGATATTCTTTCAATAATTCGTTTGGCAACTTTATTTCTTAGTTTCAGGCCAGAGGCTATAATTTGCCATTCGGGGCGCGCTTTGTTTTTTGCACGCGCAGCTCGTTTTTTATATGGCAGAAAAACGCCAATCATTGCTATCGATCATGGAATTAAGCCAAAAAAATTCCTCAAAGCTGATTATGTTTTGACCGTCAATTCCTATTTCAGTAAAGAGTTGGTTTCTGCTGGGAAACCAGCAGATCGCGCTTTAGTGATTCCAAATATGATTGAAGTTCCAAAAAATTTTGCGCCTTTGGTTAAAAAACCATTTCAGAAGCCTATTAGGCTTGGGTCTTTAGGGCGTCTTTATCCAGAGAAATTCTTTGACAAAGTTTTGCGGGCCATGGCAATTTTGCGTGATCGCGGTGTTGAATGTGAATATGTGATTGGTGGAGTAGGGCCAATGGAGGAATCGCTCAATGATTTAGCTCGCGAGCTTGGCCTCGAAAAAAACTTCAAAATTTTAGGATGGGTTGAAGATAAAAGAAATTTTTTTGACAAAATCGACATTTTTCTTTTGCCATCCTGGGGTGAAACTTTTGGTATCGTATTGCTGGAGGCAATGCTTTATTCAACGCCAATTATAACCAGCAACTCCTGGGGCCCAGATGAAATTATAGAGGATGAAGTTGATGGATTGAAAGTTTCCAAAGATGATGAAAATGCCATGCCCAGCTTGCTTGCAGGGGCTATTGAGAAATTAATAAAAGACGAAAATTTTGCTAAAAGCCTTGCTGTGGCGGCTTATAAAAAATTTTTTGCTAACTACACAGCTGAAGTGGTTACGGATAAGTTAAGCAAAATTATTGAGATGGTAGCAAAGAAAGAACAGTAATGCTGCGGAACTTATCATATGGTTTTTAGGGCTGCGCTTAGTTTTAGTGAAAGAAATAAATTATCTGCGAGATAGAAAATTCGCACTTCTTAAATATATTCCGCATTAATCATGTGTTTTGGTTTATTCTTTGAAGGTTTGAGTGATTAAAATTTATTACACCTTAATAGCTGGATTTTTTAGAATAAGTGATCAATTACCTCACAAAGTGTGGATATTAACAGGAATAGCGGATGTATAGTATAGCGTTCTGATCAGCAGGGTGAAACTAATATTCTTAAACCTTTACCAGCGTAGAATAATTGAACCCCATGTTAAGCCGCCGCCTAAAGCCTCTAGAACAATAACATCATTTGGTTTAAGTTTACCTTGGGAATTAGCATGATCCAAGGCTAAGGGAATCGAAGCAGCTGAAGTGTTAGCGTGGTCTTGCACAGTTAATACAACTCTTTCTTCATTTATTCCAATCCGTGAGGCAACAGAATTCAGTATGCGGAGATTGGCTTGATGAGGCACTAAAAAATTTATGTCATCAACAGTAAGTCCGGCTTTGTCGAGGCAAGTTAAAACTGATTTGGTCATTTTTTCAACTGCATGTTTAAACACTTCTTTGCCAACCATTTCAATATAGCCAACTTTTTGGTTTGAAGCTGGCCCGCTATTAGTTTTTAAAATATCATTTAGCGAGCCATCAGAATGTAAATCTGTTGCTATAATACCACGATTTTGTTCATTAGTTGCTTGTAATAACACGGCTCCAGCGCCATCTCCAAAGAGGACACAGGTGTTGCGATCTTGCCAATTAACAATTCGCGACAAAATATCGGCGCCTATAACCAAAACATTTCTTACTTGCCCAGATTTAATAAAATTATCAGCAATCGTTAGGGCATAAACGAAACCAGAGCATACTGCTTGTATATCGAAAGCAAAAGCATTAACTGCACCAAGTTTAGCCTGCACAGTGGTGGCAGTGGCTGGGAAAGTTAGATCTGGCGTTGTGGTGGCAAGCACTATTAAATCAATTTCTTCAGATTTTATTTTGGCACTTTCTAAAACTTTCAGCGAGGCTTTAATAGCGATATCAGAAGTTAATTCATCAGGGGCGGCGATATGTCTTTTTTTTATGCCAGTGCGTTCAATGATCCATTCATCTGAGGTATCAACTATTTTTGATAAATCATCATTAGTGAGGATCTTCTGAGGAAGATAAGAGCCGGTAGCGCTAATTTTGCTGCGTACTGTCATTTGTTTCTTTTCCCTCTTGAGCCGCTGTCTGTTTGGTGGCGAGTTTTATCGTAGCAGCGGCTGATTTTAATTCATGTGTAATTTGCTCGTTGATATTGTTTTCAACCAATGAAATTGCCACTTTAATGGCATTGGCAAAGCCAACTTTGTCAGTACCGCCATGGCTTTTAACTACAACTCCATTTAAACCCACAAGCATTGCACCATTATGCATTCGTGGGTCAAAGTTTTTAGCCACTTTTAGAATAGAAAAACTGGCTAGAAGATAGCCTATTTTTGCTAAAATTGAGCTGGTGAAAATTTCTTTTATGAGGCCGGACATAAGTTTGGCTGTTCCTTCGATAGCTTTTAAAGTAACATTACCAGTGAAGCCATCAGTAACTATCACATCAACTGTTCCCTTGCTTATATCATCCCCTTCAACATAGCCGTGAAAATCATCTTTAAGATCACTTTCTTTCAGCATGGTATAAACATTTCGTACTTCATCATGGCCTTTTAGCTCTTCGGAGCCAACATTTAAAATTCCGATCTTGGGACGTTCAAGCTTTAGAACCGCTTTGGCAAAGGCATGGCCCATTATGGCAAATTGAAATAATACATCAGCGCCGCACTCCACATTGGCGCCCATATCAAGGAATACTGTAGCTTTCTTTTTTTGATTTGGCATTGAAGTGACAATGGCTGGTCGATCAATGGAGGGAAGGGGGCGAAGGACAATTTTAGAAATGGCCATCAAAGCGCCTGTATTGCCGGCGGAAACTATCACATCAGCTTCGCCATCTTTAACAGCATTGATGGCTAGGCGCATGCTGGATTTAGTTCCTTTACGCAAAGCAACGGAAGGTTTTTCGTCAGCGGAAATAAATTCGTCAGTATGAATCAGTGTGTAGCGACCTTTTAGATAGCGGCAATTTTGTATAATTGGGTTGATCTTGTTAGAATCACCAAAAAACAAAAAGTGTATGTTGAGATTGGAAGAGGCGATTGTATCAGCACCTTCAATCACAATTTGTGGAGCCTTGTCGCCCCCCATGCAGTCAAGTGCTACTTTAAGATTTCTAGTCACTTTGAACTATTCTTCTTGGGCTGATTTTTTCTTTTTATCAGCGATGACTTTTCTGCCTTTATAAATACCATCAGAAGAGATGTGATGTGAAAGCTGAAATTCGCCGCTAGTTGCATTAGTTACAACATTTGGAAAATCAGCTTCAAACGAACCATTGCTGCCTCGTCTCATTCCGCTTCGTGAACTTGATTTTTTCTTTTTAGGAACTGCCATTGTAATGCCTCGTCAAAAGTTAGTTATTAATCAATTTTGATTTGATTTTGAAATGTAATGGGGTTTAGTAACTGTTTTTTACCTTTTTAAGCCCGATATTTTGCCTTAATTTTCTTATTCTTAGTGAGTTACTTAAAAAAGTCTAATTAAAATAGGAGGCACTAGGGGCACTAATTTATGCCCAAAACTGGGGTTTAAAAAGATAATAAACAGCTATTTAAGATAAGTGCGCGGCAAAATAAATTTCGAGTTACATAAAAGCAATGTTAAATTTCCACCAACAAATTATGAAAAAATTTTTGCTCCCAACATTTTTTTTATTTTTTCTTTGCTCTTGTATTTCAAGGGTTGAAAAACACGGCTATATGTTTGATTTATCGGATCAAGAAAAGTTGCAAGAAGGAATTACAACTAGGGATGGAGTTTTAAGAGCTATGGGCTCGCCAACAGTAATTTCGGATTTAGATTCTGAGGAAACATGGATTTATTATTCCGAAGACGTGAAGCAACTTCTATTTTTTACCCCAGAAATAACTGACAGAACTATTCTGGTTCTAAGGTTTGATAATGAAAATACTGTGAAGGAAGTAAAAAAAATTACTCTTAATGACGAGAAAAAGAATATAGATTTTGTGCATAATTATACTGCCGTTGATAATCATGACGTTGGGTTTCTTAAATCATTTTTTAGCAATGTTGGACAGGTTAGGCCGCAATAAAATTCTGTTTCTGGTTTTTAGTTTATTTGTCATATCAACTTGTGCTAAAAAAAAACCTATATTTCATACAGAAATTATCTGCCCTAGCGGCAAGGTAATTTTAATGCGCTATGTTACTGAACAAGAGATGTCTGTAGCAATCCAAAGGGCAGTTTTTGAAAAGAGACTTTTTGGCACTAACGAAAATTATACAGTAGCAAGATTTCCTGGAAATAGGTCTGTTAAAATTGAAAAAATTGCACCTGAGGAAATTGAAAGATGCCAGCTAAGGCAGATTTTGCCAGATAAAAAAAGTATTAATGATGCTCGTTATTATATGGTGAATTAAAGGAAAGATAAAGCTTGAAAACTGTTCTGGAGTTTTTTGATAGAAGCAGGAGTTTCTGCGAATTACCACCATAAAAAACCGTCTTTTACCCCTACTCAAAAAATAATTGAAATATGCTTATGAAAAGATATTTAAAAAGATACACTACTTTAGTTACACAAGAAGAAGCGAATCAGGAGCAAAAAAGGGAGTTTTATGATCAAGAGCATCTGTTGCACATAGATAGGTCAGGGGAGGGAGAGAATCAAACCTCGGAGGATATTTCAATCGCCATTCTAAGATACTCTGATACTCAAATTAAAAACCTTACAAACAACCAAAAGATTACATCCCGAATTTCCAGATTGTTTAAGAAAAGCTCTGTTGAAAATGAGTTGACCAATCTTATTGGAAGCTACCCTTACGCAACTTTAAATATAACATATTTATCTTTTATTGGTACTGAAGATGAGATGCTTATCATGCATCCTAAAGAATGGGTTAAAGCAGTAGAGAGTACAGTAGGAGTGAGCGAACCAGAAACTAATGACAGATCGCTGTATATATATAATTCAAAAATAGATATAGAAACGAAGGTAAGATGGTTAAAATTGCTAGAGCTCAGTCTGCCTAATACTGTTACTAGTTTAACAATTGATGGCTATGACTTCCGCCCACGCAATGTCGAAGAGTTAGGAATGATTATTAACGCTCTTCATGATCTTTTAATAAATAACCAGAACATAACTCATTTTGGTCTATCTAATAGTTGTTTAGGTCAGGTGCCAGAGTTAATGCAAGAAATTATGGTGAATATTTTACCCCATACTAATATTACCAGTCTTAATCTTGGCAATAATGGGATCCAACCTGAAAACTCTATAGCATTAGGTCTTTTAAATCAGACTAAAGTCATCCATGTTAACCTCGAAGGCAATCCATGCGCTGAAAGTTGGGCAGATGTGTTAGCAGATATATTAGAGGCAAACCGTCAAAAACAAGAAGAGGGTAAGAAATCTGAAGGGGGAGAAGTTCCGCTATCTAGCTTTATACCAACTTCTAGGGCTTCTTTGAGAGACCAAAGCAACTCACAGTTACATGGCCGATAAAGCCTGGAGCTAGCCTATAGGGAACAGAAATATATTATTTATTTTCTTACCGCAACATCCCGCCGCCTTTGCTATCATCAAAGGCGGTACTGCGATCTAGCTTCAAATTTTTTAACTTCGCTACATATCCCTGGCGAGGATTTGCTGTTTTAGACGCTGCGGCAGCTTCTGCTCCTTCTCTGTCGCGCTCTTTTTTCTCTTTCAATCTTTTTGCCTTTAGCTGCCAGACCCGCGATTTCATGCCAGTGGTTTCAAAAACATTTTCTGCCATTTTCTTAATTTCATCTGGCCTTTTATCCCACATATCTTCCTCAGATATGCCTTTATCTTCTTCTATTTCAATGCCCCCAGTTTCGCGGTCTAAATTTCTTTGCTGGGTAACTTCGGGAAAGATTATGCTTTTTAATTTATTAGCTGCATTTTGAAGCCCAGTTAATAGGCGGTTTGTAACTCCTTCAATTCCTGCTTCCTCTTCTTTTTCCTGATTTTCAATCTGAGTTTCATCCTTTTTAATAAAGTTCTGATCGCCATCTTCATCTTGCGGTTTTTTAACTTTTATTTCTTTCGACAGATTTTTTTCAGACATTTTTATAAATGATTAGATTACGCGGCTAAATTGCGATTGTGATTTAAATCTAGTTGCTCAAGTTTTCTAAGCGCAGCTTGGGCTGAGGCGATCTTTAGTGGCGCCGATTTTATGTCGCAAATAAAAATAATTCTTTGTCCCGAATGTAATTTGATTTGGTTTTTACTAGCAAAAACCATTTCCAATAATTTTTCTGGAGCATCGAATTTGTTGTCTCTAAAACCAATTACAATTCCTTCGGAAATCGCTTCAAGCCTATCCACGCCAAGTTTCTTACATTGAAATTTCAAGCGGGCAATTTCCATTAAATTTAAAACTTCTGCAGGAATTTTTCCAAAACGATCATGCATTTCGGTGGCCAATTTTTCTTGTTCTTCATCGCTTTTTATAGCAGCGATTTTTTTATAAAAACTCATGCGCAGGCCCAGATCAGACATATATTCTTCTGGGATTAACAAGGAAATTCCTAATTTGATTTGTACGCTGTTTTCAATTGTGCTTTGTTCTAAGAGCATTTTGCTGTCCGATCCTTGCCCCCCTCCATGCTTTAATTCTTCAATCGTTTCAAGCAACATTTGTTGGTAAAGCTCTACGCCTGTTTCCTTAACATGCCCAGATTGCTCGTCGCCCAGCAAATTACCGCTGCCGCGAATATCCATATCATGGCTGGCAATGGTGAAGCCCACACCAAGGGAATCAAGGTTCTGCATTACTTCTAGTTTCTTCCTCGAATCGTCAGAAATTCTTTTGCGGTTATCGAGCATGAAATAAGAGTAAGCACGAACTTTACCTCTGCCCACGCGCCCGCGCAGTTGGTAAAGCTGGGCTAAGCCAAACATTTCAGCTCTGTAAATTATTATGGTATTGGCTTCAGAAATATCGATTCCTGATTCAATGATGGTGGTTGAAAGCAACATATCAATTTTGCCATCAACGAAATCATTCATAATTTTGTCAAGCTCTGTAGGGGTCATTTGACCATGGGCGTGGGTGATCTTAATTTCAGGAAGAAGGATTTTAAGACGCGGTTCCATTTCTTCGATATCACGAATGCGGGGCACTACAAAGAAAATACGCCCGCCGCGGTTATATTCCCGCATTACGGCCTCACGCACAATTACCGAATCATAAGGCATAACAAAATTACGTACCGCTAAGCGATCCACTGGGGGGGTAGCAATCAGACTTAAATCTTTAACGCCGGTTAAAGACATTTGCAGTGTGCGCGGAATTGGAGTGGCAGATAAGGTTAAAATATGGACTTCATTGCGCAGCTCTTTTAAGCGTTCTTTTTGGGCCACGCCAAAATGCTGTTCTTCGTCAATTATTACTAGAGACAAATTTTTGAATTTGATGTTTTTCTGCAATAAGGCATGAGTTCCAATCACTATCTGAACATCTCCAGCTTCTATTTCCTGGCGAGTTTTTTTGGCTTCTGTAAGGTTAATTAATCGCGAAAGTTGAGCAACTTTTATTCCTGTGCCTTCGAAACGTTTGAAGAAATTTTTATAATGTTGACGAGCAAGAAGCGTTGTGGGAGTAATAATCGCAATTTGAAATTTTTTTTCACTAGAACCAACAGCCGCTGCCGCTGCCCGCAC
>CAZCWN010000034.1:0-17547 GCA_964502375.1 uncultured Rhizobium sp.
TAGCCGCTGGTTTCATATTCTTTTGCCAAAACTTCTGGAGCTATACCTGACACAGATGAAAAAATATTCAACAAATTATAAATTTCTGGGCGCGATTCATCATAAGCAATATTTGTAAGAGAATCAGTTTTGGCCTTTTTTATTTTCTTTACAATTTCCTCCGGCGCATCCTCCAGATTAATACGTGAAAGATCTGACGGGTCAGATTTACTCATTTTTTTCATGCCATCTTGCAGAGACATTATTCGTTTTACCGAAGATAAAATTCTTGGCTCTGGCAATTTAAAATATTCAACTCCAAAGCGACGATTGAAGGCACCGGCAATATCACGAGCAAGCTCCAGATGTTGTTTTTGATCATCGCCAACGGGAACTAAGTCAGTTTTATAAAGCAAAATGTCAGCCGCCATTAAAACCGGATAGGAATAAAGGCCCAGATGCTCGCCGTCAGCCGATTTTTCTTTAAATTGTGTCATGCGGTTCAGCCATCCAAGCGGGCTTAACGTGCCAAGAATCCAGGCCAACTCTGTGTGTTCTGACACTTCGCTTTGAACAAAAATCGTCGATTTTTTTGGATCTAAACCACAGGCAAGATAAACAGCCGCAGCCTTTAAAACATTCTCTTCAAGCTGTTTTGGCTCTTGCGGCAAAGTTATGGCGTGCAAATTCATCACCCCAAAAATGCAGCGATTTGTAGCTTGTAAACCAATCCAGTTTTTAATTGAACCTAGATAATTACCAAGATGCAAATGGCCGCTTGGCTGTATTCCTGAAAAAACTGTCTTCATTAATGTAATCGGAATTGTTTTTAAGGGCGCAGTAGTTTAAACTTTTGATCTTGTAAGGCAAGTGGATGGTCGCTGATTTTAATGTGCAAACATTTGAAAATTAGAGGAAAGTCCGGACTCCTCGCCAGAACGATACCAGCTAACGGCTGGCTGCGAAGCCTGAATCTATAGGGCTTCCAAGGGAAAGTGTCACAGAAAATATACCGCCCCCTTTCATTTTTTGATTGTTGGGTAAGGGTGAAAATGCGAGGTAAAAGCTCACAGGTTTGCGTGGTAACACGCATCTCGAAAAACCCTATCGGGAGCAAGGCCAAATAGGAATGACAGTTTTGGTAACAAAACAATGCTCTGGCGCATCGTCATTCGGGTAGGCTGCTAGAGGTCAGCAGTGATGCTGATCCCAGATGAATGATCATCGCTTGAGAAATCAAGCACAGAATCCGGCTTATAGCTTGCCTTATATTATAATTCCAAAATGCTTAAACCTTCCGGAATTTAAAATCGGATCGCTAAAGGTGGCCCATCGCGGTTCGATAATTTCATTTTATATGTTCTCAACCAACCAAATCCGCACTAAATTTCTCGATTATTTTGCCAAGCAAAGCCATGAGATTGTGGCTTCAAGCCCATTGGTTCCACATAATGATCCAACATTGATGTTCACTAACGCCGGTATGAATCAATTTAAAAATTATTTCACTGGCGTAGAAGCCCCGAAATTCAAGCGTGCTGCCACTTCGCAGAAATGCGTGCGCGCTGGGGGAAAACATAATGACCTAGACAATGTTGGCTATACCGCGCGCCATCACACTTTTTTTGAAATGTTGGGCAATTTTTCCTTCGGGGATTATTTCAAAGAAGAAGCAATTTTTTATGCGTGGGAGCTTTTAGCCAAAGAGTTTCAAATCAACAAAGACAGGCTTTTAGTAACAGTTTATCACAATGATGACGAGGCGGCAAATCTTTGGAAAAAAATTAGCGGCCTTTCTAATGAAAAAATAATCCGCATTTCAACGGATGATAATTTTTGGTCGATGGGTGAAATTGGGCCATGTGGGCCATGCTCAGAAATTTTTTATGACCATGGCGATAAAATTTTTGGCGGCCCTCCAGGCAGCAAAGATCAAGATGGAGATCGCTTCGTCGAAATCTGGAATTTGGTTTTTATGCAATTCGAAAAAAAGGCCGACGGAACAATGACACCACTTCCAAAACCATGCATCGATACCGGCATGGGCCTAGAGCGCGTCTCTTCTGTGCTGCAAGGCGTGCATGATAATTATGAAATCGATCTATTCAAAAATTTGATCTCTGAGATTCAGAAGTTGGTTTAGAATTTTTCCCAATAGGAGCAGATATAGCTTCTAACAACCATACTCTGCGCATGATTAGGTTTTAGGCACCAATTTTTTCTTCCACCAATTTTACAAAATTGTCTATTCCAAATAAGGCAATAAAAGATCCCATGCGCGGTCCCTGATCTTGGCCTAATAGGATTTGATAAAGCGCTAAAAACCACTCGCGCATTATTTTTTCATAACCATGCATTTTTCCCACCCTGAAGACAATATTTTGTAACAAAGCACCATCATTTTTCTCTTCTTCCATAGCATTCTGTAACGCTGATCCTAATTCACGAAGCGCTGCTATTTCTGCTTCTGTGGGTTGGCGATATTTTTTATTTTTGCGGATAAAGTCATTATAATAAGCAATTGCCCGATGAACCATTGTCTTTAGAAGGGGCGAATTTTCTGGCGTCAGGCCTGATTGATATTTCGAAATAAATCCCCACAGAACAGAGTCATTATCTGGATTGCAGACACTAGCCAAATTCAACAAAAGTGAATAACTCAAATTAAAATTAATTGGCGGAACTTTGCCAAAATGAATATGGAAGGCAGGGTTTTCTAGGCGCTTCGCCTCATCTTCACCTGCATAGGCAGATGCAAAAGTAAGATATTCATCCATGGCCTTAGGGATTACATCAAAATAAAGGCGCTTAGCGGTTTTTGGTTTCTGATACATAAAAAGCGACATCGATTCTGCCGGCGCATATTTTAACCAATCATCCACCGATATACCATTACCCTTTGATTTAGAAATTTTTTCGCCCGTATCAGACAAAAACATTTCGTAAGTAAAATTGACTGGAGGCACGCCGCCTAAGATCTCGCAAACACTACGGTAAATTCTTTCATTCGGCTGATGATCTTTTCCATAAATTTCATAATCCACCCCAAGTGAATACCAGCGCGCGCCGAAATCAATTTTCCACTGCAATTTACAATTACCACCAGTAACGGGGGTCTCTTTTTCTGTGCCTTTACCATCCACATAAATCACCGTGCCCTTTTGTTTATTAATGCCCTTGACGCCTTTATCGATAACTATTCCTGATTCAGGGTCAATCGGCATGAAGGGGCTGTAGGTTTCTTGGCGTTCGGCACCTAAAGTGGGCAGCATTAAATCCATCAATTCTTCATATTTTTCCAACACGCGCAACATCGTGCTATCAAAAGCGCCGGATTTATATTTATCAGTGGCGCTAATGAATTCATATTCAAAACCAAAAGAATCAAGAAAGGCGCGCAACCGCGAATTCATGTGATGCCCATATGATTCATGCGTGCCAAAAGGATCAGGAACGGAAGTTAGGGGCCGGCCCAAATTAGCGCGCACTAACTCTTGATTAGGAACGTTTTCCGGCACTTTACGTAAGCCATCAATATCATCAGAAACACAAAACATTTTGGTGGGAATTTCCGGCGCGATGCATTGAAAAGCATGGCGAACAAAGGACGTACGAACTACTTCACCAAAGGTTCCAATATGCGGCAAACCAGATGGCCCATAGCCTGTTTCAAAAAGCACATAACCTTTTTGTGGCGTTTTGCCCCCAACTTTTTCAAGAATTTTTTTAGCCTCTTCAAACGGCCAAGCTTTTGCTTCAAGATAAGATTTGTGTGAAATAGTCATTATGATAAAATTAAAATTTACGATTTATGAGGCAGTAGCTTATTTCGTCCTTTGCTCCGTAGCCTTCTGGAACAATGTTTTTAATAAATTTGAAACCATTTTTGGTTAAAATTCGAGCAGATTTTGCATTTTTTACGCCATAACTTGCTGCCAAAATTTGCAAATCCAGCTCTTCAAAAGCAAATTTAATTAAGGCTTGCGTAAGTTCAGAGGCATAGCCCTGCCCCCAAAATTCTGGTAATAAAGCAAATCTTATTTCGGCTTGCTCGCCAATTTCTTGAGTCAAAGCGCGCTTAGTAAGCCCAGCTCGCCCCACAAATTCTTTCGACTTTTTTTCAAAAACTGCCCATTGCGAATAGCCAAATTTTTCCTGATGCGCGATAAAATCGTGCAAATGTTTCTGCACTATCTCAATGGTTTGAATGCCGTCAATCGTGGTTTTAGCAACTTCTGGATTTAAATGAAGTTGGCATAAAAAATCCAAATCGCTTTGCACAAATGGCCTTAATTTTAGTCGATTTGTTTCTAACATAAATTTGTAGCTAAGAAATTTCCTTCAACGCTTGCAACCTTGACCTGCAATATTTCTCCTGCTTTTAAATTCTCTGCATCATCGATTATTTTCACATCTAAAAAATTTTCTGATTTGCCCATTTTGTCTTTTTCGACAATAATTTTTAGGTTTTTTCCGAACTGACTTTGCAGGAATTTTTGCAACTGTTTTTGGCCGGCCTCGCGCAGCAATTTTGCGCGTTCTTTAATGGTTCTGCCATCCAGCTGTGGCATCTTGGCAGCAGGGGTTCCGTCGCGTTTTGAATAAGGGAAAATATGGGTGAAAATTATTCCTGCTTCTTCAATTAACTTCAGAGAATTCATAAACATTTCATCTGTTTCCGTAGGAAAACCAGCGATAATGTCTGCACCAAAAGTCATATCTGGCCTTATTTGGCGAGCCTTAGCACAAAATTCTAAAATCTGCTCACGATTATGGCGGCGCTTCATGCGTTTTAAAATCATATCGTCTCCAGATTGCACACTTAAATGCAAATAAGGCATGAAACGCGGCTCCATGGCTAATATTTCAAAAAATTCCTCATCAATTTCGGCCACGTCAATTGAAGAAAGGCGCAGCCGTGGTAACTCAGGAACTAGCTTAAATAAACGTCTGATCATCTGCGAAAGCGTGATTGGTGCAGCTAAATCTTTTCCATAATCAGAAATATCAACGCCGGTAAACACCACTTCTCTGTGGCCGCGCGCTACCATTTTTTTTACCTGTTCAATAATTTCACCAAATGCCACAGAGCGGCTATTTCCGCGGCCAAATGGAATTACACAAAATGTACAGCGATGATTACAGCCATTTTGGATTTCCAAAAAAGCGCGAGTTTTATTTTCGAAGTAAGAAACTAATTGTGGGGCGGTGTCTTTAACCGACATAATGTCATTGACCTTGATCTTACTGGTCTCGTGCTCGGTTAAAAAAATTTGTGAGGATTTTTTTGCATCAAAAAAAATACGGTCTTGGTGGTTATTGATGTGGGGGGGAGATTTGCTTACAGGTAAAAATTTATCATCAGATTCATAGCTTTCTGGCTTTGATTTCTCGGCATTTCCAAGCACTAAATCAACTTCTGCCATTTTGGCATATTTTTGCGGATCAATTTGCGCCGCGCAGCCGGTTACCACAATTTTAGCTTGAGGGTTGTCCTTACGCACCCTACGCACAGCCTGGCGCAGCTCACGCTCAGCTTCTGAAGTAACAGCACAAGAATTAAAAATAATTAAATTTTCTTGGTCAGTTTTTTTTAAAGCTTCCTTGATAGCCTCAGATTCATAGGCATTCAAACGGCATCCAAAAGTTACAATTTGATTAGCCACGGCGCCTGCTGTCATTTGCAAGAATTGCGTGATTTACCACTTTCTCAACGCCACGTATTTTTGCAGCGATTGCTTCGACTTTTTCCAATTCTTCATTATCACGCGCAACCCCAAGTAAATAAACGGTCTTGCCAACAGTTGTGACCTGATAATTTAGAAAAGAGACATGGCGAGAAAATAATAGCTTGGTTTCAATTTGGGCGGTTATGGCGTAATCAAGCACAGCAGTAGAAAAATCTTTTGATTCAATACGTCCATTTTCTTTGATTTGAATTTCATCGATTACTTCTTTCGCACCTCCCACTTCCCACGAAAGTTTCACTGCTAATTTGGCTTTTTCCTCATCGCGCACAATTCCAGTGAGCAAAACCCTGCCCTCATTCACTGTGATATCTACTGAATTACCAGGAGTTTTCAGACCATTTTTTATGAAACTGCTGCCTAGCTTTGTGGCAAGTATAATGTCGCTTTTAGTAGCGGGGATGCTTTTTTCGCGCACCACAACAGCACCACCAACAGCCGAACCAGCAACCACTGTTTCAACACAAGAAGTTGCTAAAATTAAAAGCAAAACAGCAAAAAATGCTGAAGATATTTTGGAAATTTTCATGTTTAGGAAGCTTGAAAATAAAGGGCGGAAAGGGCGTGTTAAGGCGCACAAATTTAGTTTTTGCTATTCAACATTGCAAATTATTTTTCGATTCCTAGAGTGCCCGGCCTTCCTTTTCACCATCATTTCAAAAACCAGTTTTCATTAAGGACATGCGGGCGTAGCTCAGTGGTAGAGTGCAACCTTGCCAAGGTTGATGTCGAGGGTTCGAATCCCTTCGCCCGCTCCAATTCTTCTTTCTTGGAGCATTGCTAGATTACTTTTAATCCCTATATCTAGCTCTCTTCTTCCTCATAAAATTCTTCCCCAATCTTAATTTCTTCGCGGCCATTTTTTACACGCCAGGCATTGGTGTCTCTTAGACTGTAAATACAACCGCAATATTCCTGCTTATAAAATTCTTCGCGCTTGGCTATTTCATACATCCTATCTGCCCCTCCAGCTTTGCGCCAATTATAAGTCCAATAAATAATTCCTTCGTAATTTTTAGCAGCGCGGATTCCACAATCATTGATTTGATCCATATTTTTCCAACGTGAAATCCCCAGGGAAGAAGTAATAACTTTAAAGCCATTTTCTGCGGCGTGTAGAGCCGTGCGCTCAAAACGCATATCGAAACATTTAGTACAGCGTAAGCCTCTTTCTGGCTCCCATTCTAAACCCTTGGCACGCTTGAACCAATCCTGCACATCATAATCAGCATCAATAAATGGAATTCCTAATTTTTCGGCAAAGCGCTTATTTTCTTCTTTTCGAATTTCATATTCTTTTTTTGGATGAATATTGGGATTGTAGAAGAAAACTGTAACATCCATGCCAGATTTTTTCATGCGCTCCATCAAATCGCCTGCACAGGGCGCACAGCAACTATGCATCAAAACGCGATTATCAGAGCTTTCAGGGGGGAGTTGCAATTCATACATGGCTTAATCAGATTTAAAATTTAACTAATAATTCAAATTTAAAAAATGCCGGAACTTCCAGAAGTAGAGACCATCCGCAAGGGATTAGAAAATTTGGTTGGAAAAAAAGTTTCCAGAATTTTTCGTTCAGAAAAAAAATTGCGTATCATTACCAGCCTTGATTTACAAGGCCTAAAGTGCGCAAAAATTTTAAATGTTAGAAGAAGAGCGCGCTATTTGTTGATAAATTTTAACAACAAAACCACGCTGGTAATTCACTTGGGAATGAGTGGCCGCGTTACTCTCAGAAGCAAATTCGATCAGGAAAAACATGATCATTTTGCTTTACAATTTGATGACAATTCTTGGCTAATTTTTAACGACCCGCGCCGTTTTGGCTTTATTGATTTGATCGAAAGCAAAAATATTTCTCAACATAAAATGCTTGCCCCTCTTGGGCCAGAGCCACTTTCAGAGGATTTTAACACTGATTATTTACAAGAAAAATTACGTGGCAAAAAGATCAATATTAAAACGGCTATGATGGACAATAAAATTGTGGTTGGCGTTGGTAATATTTACATCAATGAAGCTTTGTTCGATTCAGGAATTTCGCCATTGCGCTGCAGTTGTGATTTAGGAAAAGGCGAGCTTAAAAAACTTGTCGAATCAATTAAAAAAATTCTTGCTTCTGCGATAGAATTAGGTGGTTCATCAATTAGCGACTATGTGGATTCAAATGGCAGTTTAGGCAATTTCCAAAAAGGTTTTAAGGTTTATGGACGTATAAAGGAAAACTGTTTGCTTTGTAGAAATTTAATCAGAAAGATAAAATTGAACGGCCGCTCCAGCTTTTACTGCACCAATTGTCAGAAATAAAATTATGAAAAAATTTGCTTCATTCTTACTCACTTTTTTGCTTTTTTCTTGTGATGGCGAACTTCTAAAAAAAGAAAAATCTACTGAAATAACTCAAGATGAGCGCCCTTCTGAAGACTTTGTGCAAGGTAGTGAAGATATTCCGCTTTTAATTGGCATGGAAAAAATTTCTGATGAAAGCCTGGGTTTTGATTCACCATCAGGCAGCATTATGTCTTCTGCTTATGAATCAAAAATTGATTTAGAAAAAGTAAGAAATTTTTATTTAAGAACTCTGCCCCAACTAGGATGGAAAGTTGAAAAAAACGATCTAGATAAAACAATTTTCAAACGCGAAAGAGAAACTTTAGAAATTGAATTTGTTAATCAAAACGGCAAGGACATAGTGCGGTTTTTTATTTCCTCAGCGCTCTAAATTAGCTTCAAATTTCCATAATCTACATCACGGTGATATTTCCTTTTGGTGAAAGCCAAAATCAGGCCGAAGCAAATAGCCATTGAGATCATCGATGATCCACCATAGCTGATAAATGGCAGCGTCATGCCCTTTGTGGGTAATAATTTCAAACTAACACCAATATTCACAATCACTTGCATAGTGAATTGCATCATCAAGCCGCATAAAGCCAGATAAACAAACATATCTTCCTCATCTAGCGCCCGCCTTACTATACGCGTGATCAAATAAGCAAAAATAGCGAGAATAATTATACAGGAAATTATACCATATTCTTCGCCAATAACCGCAAAAATAAAATCAGTGTGAGCGTCAGGAATAAATTTTTTTACTACGCCATTACCAGGCCCCGTGCCAAAGAATGAGCCATTTACGAAAGCATCAATTGATCTTTCCGCCTGGTAATTTTTTTCTCCTGAACCCAGAAATTTATTAATACGATCTTCTACATGCGGAAAAGCAATATAGGCCGCAACGCCGCCAAGTAAGCCGAAGACGCCAATCGCATAAAAAAACGGTAAAGGCAATCCATAAGCAAAAAGCTGGGCCACCCAAAGTGCTGTGAAAGTGAGAGTCATGCCAAAATCTGGTTGTAGAATCAACAAACAAGCAATGATCAAATAAAGGCCGGTGGAAATTCCATATTTCAATTGCCATTTTTCAAAATGCAGACGCTGCAAAATAAAAGCGTTAAAAATTATAAAGAAAGTTTTAGCAAACTCAGAGGGTTGTAAGGTGAAACCAGCAAGCGAGATCCATCTTTTTGCCCCTTTTGCTTCTGATCCGAAAAACAGAACCAAAACCAGTAACAACAATGTCATGACTAGGCCAAAAAAGGAGAAAATTTTAATTTTTTCCTGATCAAGGAAAGAGATCGCAATCAGTAAGAACAAGGCGATACCAGCGAAAATCAGTTGTTTTCTTAGGAAGAAAAACTTGTCAACATCAAGCCTTTTAGCAATCGCCGGACTAGAGCTGGCCGTCATCATTAGGCCAAAAATAATTATTCCCAAAACAATGAGAAAGTTGATTTTATCAACATCTAGCCACCATTTCTTAAAAAAATTAAGGTTACGGCGATCGAAAGAATTGTTAGATTTGATGTCCCAGCTATCCATGATTTTATTGATTTGAAAGGGCTTTGAAAAGGTTAGAATTTCGATTAAAAAACTTTCTTTAAAATTTTCCATTCTTTAATTTCCGCGCCGTTTTTGAAAGCACAACCAACAATTCGCAGTAATGAAAAAAAATTCTTCAAATAAAATGTGGGGCGGAAGATTTGACGCCAAACCGTCAGATTTGATGCAAGAAATAAATCAATCAATCACTTTTGATCAAAAGCTCTACAAACATGATATTAAAGGCTCGATAGCACATGCCAAAATGTTAGCTGAAGTGGCAATTATAACCAAAGATGAAGCAAAAATAATTATCGATGGCTTAAAAAAAATCGAAAAAGAAATCGAAGAGGGAGAATTTAATTTCAAAATCGAATTAGAAGATATTCATATGAATATCGAATCACGCCTGCGGGAAATTATTGGCGATACTGCCGGCAAGCTGCATACTGCAAGGTCTCGTAATGATCAAGTGGCGCTGGACTTTCGTCTTTTTGTACGCGATGAAATTGATGAAACGCTGCAACTTTTATTACAATTGCAAAAAAATTTAGTGCAAAAATCTGAAGAAAATCTTGATGCCGCAATGCCAGGATTTACGCACCTTCAGGTTGCTCAACCTGTACTTTTTTCTCATCATCTTTTGGCTTATTTTGAAATGTTTAAACGTGATATTTCTCGCTTAAAAGATTTACGTGAGAGAATGAACGAATGCCCTTTAGGGGCCTGTGCTTTGGCAGGAACTTCTTTTCCAATTGACCGCAAAATGGTGGCTGAAGAATTAGGCTTTGCGCGCCCTACAGCTAATTCAATGGATTCAGTTTCTGACCGTGATTTCGCCATCGAATTTTTATTTTGTTTATCATTAGTGGCGACTCATTTATCACGCTTTGCTGAAGAAATTGTGATTTGGATGAGTAAAGGTTTTGAGTTCATTAAACTTTCTGATGCCTTCACTTCTGGCAGCTCAATCATGCCACAGAAAAAAAATCCCGACGCCGCAGAATTAATTCGTGGCAAGTCTGGGAGAATTTTTGGTTCACTTTTTTCACTATTAACCGTGATCAAAGGCCTTACTCTTACTTATTCTAAAGACATGCAGGAGGATAAAGAACCAATTTTTGATGCCGCTCAAAATTCTAAACTTTGTATCAGAGCCATGAGTGGAATGATTGCTGATATGCAAATCAATAAACCACAAATGTTAAAAATGGCGGGCGCCGGCTATTCCACTGCTACCGATCTAGCTGATTGGTTAGTAAAAAATCTAAAAATCCCCTTCCGCGACGCACATCACACTACTGGAACAATAGTGAAAATGGCCGAAAATAAAGGGCTAGAATTGCATGAATTAGAATTAGCGGAAATGCAGAAAGTAGAAAAAAGAATTTCAGCCAAAATTTTTGATGTGCTTACTGTAGAAAATTCTATAGCCAGTAGAACCTCAATTGGCGGCACTGCGCCGAACAAAGTGAAAGAAGAAATTGCGAAGGCAAAAAATCTTTTGGATAGCTTATAAGTTAAGCGCTGTATTTAGCTTATCCCTAGAATCGACGCCATGATAAGATAATCTCGCGATGAGAAGAAGTAGATCTTAAGCTTAAGCTTAAGCCTAATCCTCATCAATCACTTTATCAAATTTTGGACGTTTTTGTCCTTCAGGATATTCTAAAGACCCTTTTTTGCCACAGCTAGTGAGGGGAAAAATAAGCAACACAATAAGCAAAAAAATTTTCATCGAATTTTTTAAAATATCTAAATCCTAATATTTAGATGATTAGATAGTTATTAACGAGATTCGAGCCCAACCATCTTACTACGCCCTTTCAAAGGCATAGCGCTAATTACTTCACAAGCTGTCGCCGGAATTTCTATATGTTTTGGGCTGCGTATTTTAGAAGCAAGATCAGGCTTTTTATTTTTCTTTTCTTGTTCTGCTTTTTCAATCGCATTTCTACGATGTATAAAAAGCGCATCATTGCCATGTTCGTCTTTATCTATTTTCCAAAACTCCTGATTTCTGCTATTAAGTTTTAGAATTGATCTATCACTCATAACAATAATAGGGTTTTTTTGGTCTCCCATGATGACATAATCAACCGTAAGGCTTCTTTCAATTTTAACCCAAGGCTCTGATTTGCTAGATTTCTTTTTAGCAGGTTTTTCTGGCGTGAAATGAGGAACTTTTGGCTCTCTGGTAGCTATCTTGATTTCCTCTATAGATTTAACTTCTTCTCCCTTTTTTATAGCAACGACTATGCCTGGGGATCTATCTTCGGCTGAATTTACAGTAGAGTGTGCCTCTTCAAAATAAATTGATGATTCCTTTATATCCTTTACGCCCACTCTAACATGGCATGCCCCAGTTAAATCAGCAATGTTAGGGCAACCCTCGGTTCTGTGCATACTACTATCAGAAAGAAGAGCAACCCAGTGTTTATCTGCTCCTAAGGTAGCAGCTTCTCTTTGAATTATCTCATACATATCATAATTCATCAATTGCGCTCCGGCCTTGCTGCGTTGGTTTGGATAATTTCTGATGTTATGAGTTAATTCTCTATCCAAGCCCACAACCTTAATTTTGTGTTCTCTTGCCGTTTTAACAAGATTGTATAAAGGGCCATTTTCCTTGCCATCAACTTCCCTAAAATAAGATTTGAGCTCGGTTGGCATCTCCTTAGTCTTAGCAGAAGAATATATATAATTATTAAGCGCGTTTTGGATTGTGGGGTGATAAATCAAGGCCTCTACAAAAATAATCCTATGTCCTTTTTCTTTTAAAGAAGGAATACTGGCGGTTAGAAGCTCTATGGCCTCGACACAATCTTTTTTAGCAGAAGCTACAAAGTTTTGTTTCCTTAACTTTTCTACTCCTGTTACTCCCGTAGGCCTTTTTTCCTGTAGCTTGTCTTTTGTATTTTTTGGATCATTAAAGAATTCTTCTGCTTCTTTTTTTTTGTCTTCGGCAGAATTTTTCTTACCCACTGTGTCAGAAGCAAATTTTGCAAGAACAATATTTGCCCCCAAGCCAACTTGAGATGGATCAAAAACCTCTAAAATTTGATCTATAATTTTTCCGTTGTTGGCCTGTAAAAGCACCTCACGTGGGGCATAACATTTGATGGTTCTGGTTTTATCATCAAATTCAAAAATGCCCTCATGCCCTTCCCATTCTTCGATCTTTTTCTTTAATTTTTTATAGCTTGAACCAAATCTACTAGACCAATTTACATTTCTTGCAGCTGCGTCAATAATCCGGCTTTCATCAAAAATAAATTCTACTTTTCCTAAGATTTTAAGGCTTCTCTGGACTGTAGAAAGAATTTTTCCTCTAGTATTAGCTGAAACCTCGGTTGAAGGCAGGACAATATTTTCTGTACCTTGCAAAGGTTGTAACTCAGCATCAGTAAATCCATAGCAGCCCGGTTGCGCGCTAGTTGAGAACACAGTTCCCATCTGATGAGCAGAATGTCCGGCTATATCTAATGCGTTTTTTACAGCCTGTGTTGCCCCTATAGCATGCACCGTATTGCTATATTGTATAGCGCTGAGAGTTGCTTCGTTATTCCTAGCAATGATAGACAATCCCTTGGTTTCCATCATATTCTGGTAATGCTCTTCAATTTTTGCTGGAGTCAAGGTAGAACTAACTAACTCAGGAATTGCTGCTGCAATATTTCTACCACTAGGAAAAATATATGATCCTACCTCTAATTTTAAATGCTCCTTGAGAACAGAATCTTTAATACTTTCATAAATACCCTCTAGCAGCACTTTGCCTATTTTTTCTGGGTCTAGGGGCCCTTCCGACCCCTTTCTAGCATAATTAATCCGTTTTTTTAGCTCTTGGCGCTCATTATCACTAAGTTTAACTGTAGGTCCAGGAAATTTTCCGCTTCTTCTAATGGGTTCATTAAACGTATCGATGGCTTCATTAATAAGCCTATAAATACTGCTTGAAACCGCTTTAGCTGTACGAAGATCTTCAATGCCCTCTGGAATTCTTTCTTCTTGCCCCTCTATTCCTGAAGTGTATCTAATCCCGTTAGATATTTCACCAGTCCGCACCGAAATTATGGTATCAACCCATTTTTCAATTTGACGGTGATTTTGCGCAGTAAGCCTTTTTCTTTCTTGAGCAAGGATGGCGGGGTTATCAGAAAATCTATCAATTTCCACACACTGTTTAGAGGAATAAACTGGCTCTAACGTCCCATTATCTTTAAGATTATAAACTAACCTTTCGGAAGCAGATTTCACGCCTGGAATATCAAGGCCGGCTGGAATGGCATATCTACCTTTGGCAATTTCTCCCGCGTAATGGGAATAAAAATGTTTCTGCCATTTTTTCGCCCCTGAGTACCATTGCGGCAAATTTGTATGATCATTTCTGACCACTCTTTGATATTCATATCTTTGCTCATCGGTCAAGCCTCTTAAAGCAACATCAGCTTTAACTATAGTTTTGGTAGTTTCAGCGCCGTTTTCTGTAACGGGTACTTTAGAAATTGTAGCAATGTTATATTGTGTCCTCTCAAAAGCTTGGAACTTTTTAGCAAATTCTAATTTCTCCCTAACGTCTTTTATGCCTTTGCTTTCAAGAAGAGTAACAATTTCATCACTGTATCTTTGTAACTCCTGGGACAAATTTTCCTGATCTTGTACTATGCCTTCGGAAAAAGACTGGAAAATTTCAATAAAATTTATTGCCTTAAAAATTAACTGATCGAAAGCTCTTTCTTCTTGGCCCTTATTGGATACCCCCAGCACTTTTATAGCGGCATCAATCAGGCTTAAATATTGTATTTCGAAGCTTTCTGTTCCTAAAACTTTAGGATCGGAACATCCTCTTGCATCTCTAATAAGAACTGGGGCGATTCCTTCTTGCTGAGATGCGAATCCCGTGATCGTGATACCATTTTTTAAATCACGCAACTCTTCCAAAGTCTCCATCGCTTGCATTAGATTTCCTCCAACAACTAAAGAGCTTATTTCTTTCCTTTTGGAACGTTGTGCTTCAAGCAGCACTTCTGGAGACGATGCCGATGTCGGCTGCGATTTTAAGTGTTCAACCACAACAACATGCAAGAAGAATTTATTCCCATCAAATCTCTGGCCCAAGATTTCTACTGACTTTGGCAATTCTTTAACAGCGCGAGGGTTGTTGGCCGCAGTTTGTATAGCTAAAGATTCAAGAGCATCTTGTAAGTCAAATACGCTGAAATCTGCTGCTTCACGTTTAATTTCCTGAGGCATATTTGCCACTGCTCCAGCCAATAACGCCTTTCTTTTTTTTCCACCTAATCCCACTGGTTCATCCTCTTTCCACTCTTCTATTTCCCTACTTGTCCTCATGATTTTACCATCACTACTAATTCCCAGGGCAATATCATCCTTAATTCTCTTTATATTCTCTATATTTAATTGCACATCTGATAAAGTTAATAGAGGTTTTTGAGGTTCTTCAGGTTTAAAAGATTCAGGTCTCTCCCCTCTCTTGGCCTTCTCTTCATTCTCTTTTCTTACATCCTCATTCCGTTTTTTTATATCCTGATACTCTCTAGTATTTATGATTTCATCGTTTTTCCTTTTAAGTGCATAGCTTTTAGCTATGTGAAGCTTAAAAAGGCTATCTTGCAAGGCCTGCACTACATATTGCGAACAAAAAAATCTGGAAGTTTCCTCTTCAGGTGAATTACCTCGAAGAATATATTTTGCTATTTTGTCACCAACTTCTTCTCTAGTATGGGTCCCCATCACTCTCTTGGCACGCGCCCAATGGTGATTGAATTTATATGTAATTCTATGCCCTTTTAATTCCTCGATAAAAATTTCGCGTAATACCGGATCCTGAATTCTAAATGATCTAATCTGTTTCTCCCCGCAATGCTTACGGTAAGGCGTTATGGAGGAAGAAGTATTACTTCCCAATAACCATCCACTCCTGTGCGCTAGAGTGGATTGATAAGCCATAAATTCATCATCGCTTTCTCCAGGGCCGGCATAAACAAGCGCATGGCTAACACCGCGTGGAGAAAAATCAAAAATCATTATGTCGCCTGGCTGCGGTTTACTCTCTTCAGTAATAATTGGGCCAAAAGGTTCAGGAAGCTCAATAAGGGGCAAAGCTAAGTCTGCTTGCGCAGGGGGGGAGGGCGTTACTAACTCTTTCTCTAATTCTACAATCGACTGAGTGTTCGCCATCTCCGCCATCCCTTGCAATAAATCTATAACCTCAAGCGCTTCACGATCCCCATGAAAATAATTTCCTAGTCTCTCAATATCTTCTGGTTTTCTGGCATCAAATTGAGAATTTTGGTCTCTAGAATCTCTAATAATTAAACCCTCTTCATCCACACTATATATTGCATCTAGCACTTCTGTTATTTTCTTCTTACGCCTTTCATCACCACCTTTAGCAAGTGCTACATTATAAAGAAGGCCAATAGCAGTGGAAGTTTCATAATCAAATTGGGGATTATGCTTAAGAACCGGTTTGCTATTTATGTTTTCATAAACCTGGCGCTGCGCCATAAAGGCTTCCACGCCATCTCTTGGCTTAAAATAGACTATCTCATCAGGTAAATCGCCGCTATAACCAAGAATCTCCGCCACGCGCTCTGGGTGATCATTAATAAAATCAATCGTCAACCCATTATAGTTTTTTGGCATCGCGATACCAGCCTCAGCACATCTTCTGCCCAAGGCGGTTCTTATGTAGTATTTGCCGTCTTCTTCACGGATGTTTTCAGCGCCAAGAGCATCTCGACATAAATTTAAGAAAGCATCGTCTGAATATTCTCGCCTCCACGCATCTTTAGCTCTCACTCTTTTTACAAGTGGTATTGAAAGGCCTAGTCTTCTTTCGTCCTTTAAATAAGTTTCTAATTCCTCAATATTTTGCTGCTGCCCTACTTCTAAATTATTACCTGCATTTTTAATCTCCTCTATGTAGACCAAAAGATGCTGAATAAATTCTTCTTTGCTGCGATCTAATTTAACGGCAAATTTTGAGCCTTCGGTTACGCTGTATTTGTCAGAGCTTCCAGTAATACTATGCTCACCCAAAGGACTATGAGAGAATGTAGAACTGCTTAGTTCGGCGCCAAAACCTATAGCTCTATCCCTAACATTAATATAAATATGCCCACCGGCACCACCTGCACCAATTTCTTCCTCGGAAATATCTTTAAACCTACTACTTCTACCCCCTATGGCAATATCGATACCTTGATGTACCCTCTTCTCTTCACCATGGCTAGCGAAAGAAGCAAGCCCTACACCTATAGATTTACCAAACCCCAGTTTTTTTTCTCTGATGATACCATTTTCAACAGTCACATCATGAGTAGCGCCGAGACGTGGTATTATAACCCCTTGTTGTTTACCAGAGATCCATTCTCGAATTGATTTTACGTTTCCATCTTCAAAACCAGCATAAGTCCTACCCATATGGCCGCTCAGATAACCACAAACCGGCATTTTATTTTCTGAGGCTGATACTACCTCTTCTCTTTCACCCTCCTCTAAACTAGAAACCTGCAACCCACCTGCGCCAGAAAGCAACATCAACCTTTTTACCGCTAAAACTTTAGCTTGGTCATTATCCTGCATGGTAGCAAGCCACTTATCAGTATCTCTTTCAAGATGTTCAGCCACGGTTGCTCTATTAAGAAATGCGTCGAGCCTTTCTTGCCCTTTTAGTAGTTCTTCTTCCACGGTAATCAGGCACTTAACCTCATCACTTATATTTTTGCCTAACTCACTTAATTGAATATTGGAATCATTTAACTCTCTTGCAGGGAACACTATCTCTTCTTCTGGACGTGGATCACGTATAGAAACTTTCTTCAATAGGAATTTATTACATAAGCCAATAATCCTACCTTCTTCTATATGAACAGGCACTAATACTTCTGCAGCGGGCCATTCACCA
>CAZCWN010000035.1:0-17324 GCA_964502375.1 uncultured Rhizobium sp.
CCGTCACTAGAAGTGAGCTCTCTGAGATGGCTAAGCAAAGGGTTTGTGGCGATAGGTCCTTTGGTTCTTACAGACTAGAAGAAAGGTTGAATCAAGGTAATAAACCTAGTTTTTTTGAAAAATTAGTAAGAAATTTCAGCAACAAATTCATCATCGAAACAAAACTTATTTGCTGAAAGGCTTAAATTCCTTAGGCAAATAGAGGCTTACTTTTGCTAAAAGATTGTTATTCACGAGGAAGTGATTTCATTTTGATAAAAGTAATTAATTGTTTTTAATCCTGCACCACAAAAGGGTTGTAGTGTAAAAGTGAGATGGCAAAAGCAAAAAAATGAAACAAAACTAATCAAAAAACCTATGCGCTATCCAAGTTTTTTTACAGTAGTATTCACCATCTTCTTTATCACAAATTTTGCCAGCGCCGCACATCTTCCAAGGGGCTTTACTTATTTATATGATGTTGACCCTACCATCATCCAAGAAATGCGTTATTATGGTAATCATAATTTTGTTGGCAGGCCTATTCGTGGTTATCTAGCGCCAAAATGTATTTTAACAATTCAAGCGGCGGAAGCTTTGGTAAAAGTTCAGGCAGAATTGAAAGAGTTTTCTATGAGTCTGAAAGTATATGATTGCTATAGGCCACAACGTGCGGTGGATGATTTTATAGTTTGGGCGAAGGATAGATCTGACACTAAAATGAAAAGAGAATTTTATCCTAAAATTGATAAAGCGAATTTGTTTAAAGATGGTTATATTAGTGAAAAATCAGGGCACAGCCGAGGAAGCACCGTTGATATAACGATAGTTGCACTGCCTATTGAAAAACAGGCGAAATATAATTATGGGGAAAGACTTTTTGCTTGTGATCTACCAGCCAATAAGCGTTTTAAAGATAATAGTTTAGATTTTGGCACAGGCTTTGATTGCTTTAGCACTTTATCGCACACTGCTAATTCTCATATAGGTGATTTACAAAAGCAGCGGCGGTTAATGTTGAAATCAATTATGGAAAAAAATGGATTCAAAAATGTGGCGGTTGAATGGTGGCACTATACTTTAGAAAAAGAACCATTCCCAAATCAGTATTTTGATTTTGAAGTGCAATAGGCCGTTGTTTAGATTTATTTTCTGCTGATTTTTTAGAAATTTTAGCGAATTGATGTTTTAAGAATTGCGATAAGATATTACTCTATTTCGCAATTCAATTTTCCTTCTCTTCAATTATTTGAAAGCTCTTGCATAAAGCCCCGAGGGATTTGGTTTTATTTGGAAAGCCAATTTACTGGCACTGATTTTGCTGTTGCGCAATTACTTTTCTGACTGCTTTTTAATTTTTTTGAATTCTTTAAAAAATTTTTGCCATTTTTAGCAATCCCAAAATTTTTTAAAAAGTTTCTAACTCTCGACTTTTTTGAAAAAAAAGTGCAGAAATTATTTACCCTATAAATTGGGGGGGTTAATTAATAATTTTTTTGAGGTGTAATATGAGTGATTTAATTAAACGCGAAGGCAAGCAAACATTACTTCCAATATCTTCTTGGAGTAAAAAAATTGATCATTTATTCGGTGATTTTTTTTCCGAATTCGACAAAGGCCTATTTAAAAATTCTCATAGCAAAGAACCAAAAGTTAACATTTCAGAAGATGAAAAGGCTTACCATGTTGATGTAGCTCTGCCTGGTTACAAAAAGGAAGAAGTTAAATTAAATTGTGAGCATGGTATGCTTTCAATTGAGGTCAAAAAGGAAGAAAAGAAAGAAGAGTCGAAGAAAAATTATTATTATTCTGAATATTCCAGTGGCTCTTTTTACAGAAGCTTCCAATTGCCAAGCAACAGTAATCCCAGCAAAATTGAAGCTGAAATGAAAGACGGCTTGTTAAAAATTACTTTGCCAAAAACTGAAGAGAATAAGACAACTTCTTCTCACATAACAATTCGCTAATTTGTTATAGAGCAGCAAGGCCTTGATAGGCCATGTAAGAACCGGCCAAGATAATTAATAAGCTGGAAAAATAAGGAGCGCGGCGGGCAAGGTGGCTAAAACCAGACCAACTTTTTCTAAGATGATGAACACTAAGTGCAGCAACCACGCCCGCTGCAATCATAGTGGCCGCCAGGCCAATACTGAAACACAAGACAAGTAAACTTCCCAAGGCAATTCTTTTTAGTTGTAAGCAAAGCAAAAGCACGGTGATTGAGGCAGGGCAGGGGATTAATCCGCCAGTGAGGCCAAAAATAATAATCTGCCCTGTGGTAACATTTTTATTGGAAAAATGCTGGCGGATTTGATTTGCGTGCTTCATTTCGTGGGCGTCATGAAATTCAGGAGAGACTACATTTAAAACTTTTAATTCGCTTTGATCCGTATGGGGGTGGCTATGATGATTATCATGAGTGTGAGAATGCAATTTCTTAAAATTATGCTGGTGTTTCCAGGTGCGCCATAACATCCACAAGGCAAGGGAGATAATTAAAATTCCCAAAATCAACTGAAAATAAGGTTCGCTGCTTTCGGCATTAAATTTCCCACCAAAAAAATATATTCCCACCAATGCTACAATCCAAACAATTAAAGTGTGAGAGAGGGTGGCTGCAAGTCCAAGCAAAATGGCCTGCGTCACTGTTCCGCGGATGGCTATAATAAAAGCCGCCATCATGGTTTTGGAATGGCCTGGCTCTAGGCCGTGTAAGATGCCAAGCAAAATTGCCATTGGGATAAAAACCAAAAAATTTTCTGAGCCTTGAGAGATGAGGTAAGCGATATCCATTCTATAATTATTTTTATTTTTGATTCGTTATTTCCGCTGCTTTAGCTGACAAGAAAGGGCCTAACTAAATAAAATAAGCCATATCACTCCGCCAACTGTAAGAAAAATTCCAATTGCTTCAGAGGTTTTAAGTTTTTCCTTCAAAATAAAATAAGAAACCGTCACCGCCATTATTACTTCTATTTGTCCTAGCGCTTTAACATATACCACATTTCCTATGCCATAGGCAATGAACCAACAAACTGATCCTAAAAAACTTAATATTGTGCTTCTGAAAAATGTGGATTTGTTTTCAAGCGAAACCAAATTTTTAAAATCTGTGAATAGGCGATTTTGATAAAATTTTACTGTGCAAAAAAATAAGTTCTGAAAGCAAATAACCCACATCAGCACTATAAGCGCTGCTTTTATATGAGAATATCCTAAGGGAAGAAGAAGATGAGAGGCAAATCTTAGGTTAAATGCTGATATGGAAAAGCAAAATCCCACCGAAAGGCCATAAAGCGCCGCTTGGTTGTAGAATGTCGTTTGAGTAAATTTTTTAAGGCCGCCATACATAACTATGCCAGACATCAAAATTACGCCTATCATCGAAATTATAATTGCAATAAACCCAGAAAAAGAAACTCCATGGTTAAAAAATAACAGCCCTAAAATCATGGTTTGTAGCACTTCTGTTTTATAGAAGGCCACCCCGACAATGAAATTACTGGATTTAAACGTCTTGAGCAAAAAAATATTTCCGAGAATCTGAAAAAATGCAGTGACGAGGCAATAAAAAACGAACCATTTATCAACGATCAAAAAAGTTTGACTAGCTATAATTAAGGCGAGAGGCAAAGGAAGTATAAAGCGCGACCAAGAAACAGTAAAAGCATCTAATCTAGCATTTAGCTGCTTTTGCTCCAGGTTCCTAAAAGTTTGTAATAAAGTGGCAGCAATGGTATATAAGGCCCAGGACATTATCGAATATAAGATAAACTAAAAATCGTAAAAAAATCATTCTAAAGAATTTTAGGATAGTTTGGAAATAAAATTTAAATTGAGTTTAAGACCACATAATATTTATTAAGCGCTTATGAAAGAATTATTATTGTACCTAATTACTATTTCACTGCTCGCGAGCCCTGCCATTGCTGGTTCCAATTGCTTTATGGCGATGGAAAATAACAAAATAATTTCTTCACCCAACCAAGAAAAAAACTCCTGTAAAGTTCGTCATACGCCTTGCTCAACTTTTAAAATTGCCATTAGTTTAATGGGTTATAATGAAAGAATATTGACTGATGAAATTCATCCAGAATGGCCATTTGAAGAAGGTTATGTGGATTATGTAGAGGCCTGGAAACAGCCACATGACCCAACAAAATGGATAAAAAATAGTTGTGTGTGGTATTCACAAATCATCACCAAAAAGCTTGGCGAAAAAAAATTCAGCGATTACGTCAAAAAATTTAATTATGGAAATAGAGATATCTCTGGCGATACGGGAAAAAATAATGGCCTTACAGAAAGTTGGCTTGGTAGTTCTTTAGAAATTTCGCCGCAGGAACAAATAGAATTTTTGCAGAAGTTGCTTTATGGTAATCTTCCAGTCAGCTCTAAGGCCCATGAGATGACTAGAAATATTTTATTTATTGAAGAATGGCCAAATGGGTGGAAATTTTATGGCAAAACCGGTTCTTGTGATTCTTCAGATGGCAGCAAACAAACAGGCTGGTTGGTGGGTTGGATCGAAAAGGAAAATCGTAAAATTATTTTCGCTAATTATTTAGAAGAGGAAAAAAGCGGCGATTATTCCGGCGGAAGAAAAGCAAAAGCACAAGCCCGCGAAAAATTATTATCCCTAATTGAAGGAAAAAAATAATGTAGGCTTGTGCTTTGCTATAAAACTATTTTTGTAAAATTATTGCAGAGCTCTGCCCAAGAAATTCCACAAAAGGGCGATAAAACATCCTATTAGGTAACCAAAAAAACTGGAAAAAATTATTAAAGCCATCGCATGCCAGAGAGCAAATGGCTCGACGGCAAATTCTAAACGCAAGAAATGCATTTTTAAAAGTGCGTGCATAAAGGAATTGCCCATTCCCAGAAAAACTATTGTTGACCATATAGTGTGCCAAAGAGCACACATTGCGCCTATTGTCAAACCCGCTCTATTTACGCTTGTTATTTGCATATGATTGAGTGATTAATTGTTAATAAGCTTGGCAAACGATTGTCTGCAAAAACAATTCGGTATAAGGTAAGATTAAATGTCAACCATTGGGAAGTTAGAATCTCAAATCGCTAGTCCTGCAATGCTGCTAAGCATTATCATAACCGGTATAATCCACTTCGTTTTAACAAGATAAAGGGCGGCAAGAGCGGCGGAAAAAATCACAATATTTTTTATTGAAGCTAATAAAACCGAATGAAGAAAAATATCGAATGCTGTTACAACAAGCATGCCCACAACAGCTGCTGATATTGCATCAAGTGCCAAATGAAGCGCAGAATTTTCCAGCAATTTCTCCAATTGTTTATGCCCAATTAAGGTGAATGAAAAAGCAGGAAGAAAAATTCCGGCAGTCATCAGCAGCGCCCCAGAAAAACCTTTTGCAATAAAACCCAAATAGGTCCCAAAAATTACCAAAGGAGCAGGAATAACGCTGGATAAAGCAATGCCGTCAAAAAATGATTGGGGAGTAATGCCTGGATAAGTGCCGATCATACTTTCTTTTAAGAATGGAATAACAGTGTAAGCGCCCCCAAAAGAAAGTAATCCTGCTTTTAAACCTTCGATAAATAACCCATATTTTGCCGGGTGATTTATGGTTTCTGACAATAAATTTTTTTGCCCAAGAAAATAAAATCCGCAAATAGCAATTGCGCTTATGGCCAATAAAATCGCTGATTTGCGAAAATTTTTCGTCCATAAAATTTGCCATAAAACACTAATGAAAAACACCAGCAGAAAATGGGCATTTAGAAGAGTTAAAATGATTGAAATTGCTGCAATCAAAAAAAGGGAAATTCCATGTAAAATATGTCCAGAAATTCTATGAGCCGCGCGCACGATCAAAGCCGAAACCGCCGGAACAATGCCTGAAAACCAAATTAAAATCGCATTTCCAAAAGAAATATATAACCAAGATAGCAGAAGCATAAGGCAAAACCCTGGCAACATAAAGCCAAGTCCAGCAATAATTGCGCCAACTCTGCCCGCCTTTACCATGCCGAAATAAACACAAAGCTCATGTGCTTCGGGCCCAGGAAGCGCTTGGTAAATTGCCAATACACGTTTGAATTTATCGCTGTTAACCCATTTCCTTTTTTCCACTAGGTCTTCACGAATCATGTTGATTTGCGCAACAGGCCCGCCCCAGGCTAGAAAACCGAAGCGCAAAAAAATTTTGAATAATTGCCAAAGTTTCATGAGTTATTTAAGTTTTTAAATGTCATTAATGGGCCTCATCAATCATGAATCAGCGATTAATTACTAAACACCAACCGGAATTTTTCTTGCTTAAAATTCTGCTACAAAACATAGAGTCGGCACACTTTTTAGTTATCCTCAAAAAACAATCATAATTTCAAAATATGTCGGATATCAGCAAACTTATGAGCGGCTTTAGAATTTTTAAAGCCACAACTTTTCAACAAAAAAAAGATGTAATTGAGCATTTGCTGATGCAAGGCCAAAAGCCTTCAACAATGGTTATTTCTTGTTCTGATCTAAGGATTTCGCCTTCTGAACTTTTTGCTGCTAACCCAGGTGAATTATTCGTTTTAACCAATATTGGCGGGATTGTGCCACGTTATGAAACCACCGGCATCCACGGCATATTGGCAGCGATTGAATATGCAGTAACGGTTATTGAAGTTGAAAATATCATCGTGCTTGGCCATGCCCAGTGTGATAGCGTAAAATTAATGATGTCAGAGCAATTTTCTTCGAATAATAACGAAATTTCTGATTCAATGAAAAACTGGCTTTCAGTGGCTGGTGAGGCTCGTGAAGCAGTTAAAAAACAGATGGCGGATAAAACCGCAATAGAGCAACAAGCAGCGTGTGAGCGGGAATCAATTATCGTTTCTCTACGGAATTTAATCAGCTATCCCTATATCAAAAAACGTATGGCTGAAAATAAATTGAACATCTTTGGTTGGCATTTCAACGTGGAAAGCGGGGAAATCATGGCATTCGATCCAGACACCAAATTTTTTGAGCCGATTTCGTAATTAGTAAAAAGTGAAGATAAAATAAATCTTCCTGCGCGTGGTTTTAATTTCGTTAGGTCAGGCAGAGAAAGCGCGGCGCCAGAGCGTGTTAGAATTTTACTACCAAGCTGCAAATACACTAACTGCTAATTATAATTCCACCTCTGCAATTAAGATGGCTGGAGAAATCAAGTTGGGTGCGAAGGATTTTTAATTTAAAAAAATCTCAAAAATTAAAAACTAACTCTTTTTTTAAATCAGGATGCAAGCTGAGAGCCACAGGGCAAGAATTGGCGGCATCTTGCAAAATTTTTTTGTCCTTCTCGTCAAAATTATTTTTTGGGAAAGTAAATTCAATTCTGATTTCGCCAATTCTTCTTGGGTTGGTAGACATAGTTTTTGTAACTAAACATTCCACGCCATCAATATTTAAGCCGTGGTGCTCAGCGCTGATGCCCATTATGGTCAATATACAACTGGCTAAAGAAGTGCAAAATAAATCAGTTGGCGAAAATGTTGTGCCTTTCCCTTTATTGTCAACTGGCGCATCAGTGATTAAAAATGTGCCTGATTTCAAATGCGTCGATTCGGTTCTTAATTCGCCTAAATACTTGGTTTTAATGGTTGCAGCCATAGTTTCTAATTTTTAATTTTTAAAAAATTTTAACGCTAAAACAAAAGAATCCTTATGAAAAAAATACAAGTAAAAAATCCAGTTGTTGAAATTGATGGCGATGAAATGACGCGGATAATTTGGAAAATTATCAAAGAAAAATTGATTCTGCCTTATGTGGAAGTTGATCTAAAATATTTTGATTTAGGAATAGAAAACCGCGATGCCACTGATGATCAAGTAACAATTGATGCTGGCAATGCCGTTAAGCAATATGGCGTGGGAATAAAATGCGCTACAATCACGCCAGATGAGGCACGTCAAAAAGAATTTAATCTGAAACAAATTTGGAAATCGCCTAATGGCACAATCAGGAATATTCTCGATGGTACAGTCTTTCGTGAACCAATTGTTTGCCGCAATGTGCCGCGTCTAATTTCAAATTGGACTTCGCCGATAATTGTTGGACGTCACGCTTTTGGCGACCAATATAAAGCCACGGATTTCTTGGTTCCAGGCAAAGGAAAACTAACGATAAAATTTGAAGGTGAAGATGGAAAAATTATCGAGCAGGAAGTCTATAAATTTAAAAATCCGGGTGTTGCTTTAGCGATGTATAATATTGATGAATCAATTAGGGGCTTTGCTTATTCATGCTTTAACTTGGCTCTACAAAAGGGCTGGCCGCTTTATCTTTCCACTAAAAACACTATCTTAAAAAAATATGACGGCCGCTTCAAAGATATTTTTGCCGAAATTTATGAAAAAGAATTTAAGGAAAAATTTGCTGCTAAAAAAATCACTTATGAACATCGCTTAATTGATGATATGGTGGCCTCAGCTTTGAAATGGAGTGGCAGCTTTATTTGGGCCTGTAAAAATTATGATGGCGATGTGCAATCAGATTCGGTAGCTCAAGGTTTCGGATCACTTGGTTTAATGACTTCTGTTTTAATAACGCCTGATGGCAAAGTGATGGAAGCAGAGGCAGCACATGGAACTGTTACGCGCCATTTTCGTGATTATCAAGCTGGCAAACCCACTTCCACCAATCCAATGGCATCAATATTTGCTTGGACACGAGGCTTGGAATTTCGTGGTAAATTAGACGGTAACCAAGATTTAATCGATTTCTGTCACAAGCTAGAAAAGGCCTGTATCGCTACTGTTGAATCAGGAAAAATGACTAAAGATTTAGCAGTCTGCATTCACGGCTCTAAGGTGGAGCATAGTAAGCATTATCTTTATACCGAAGAATTCTTAGATGAGATTGAAAAAAGCTTGAGGGCGCAATTTTAAGTGAAGAGAGTGGGGCTCTTATTCGCTTCACAAATTGCTTTATGCTGAGCTCTATCTAGCACTTTTATTTAAGAGTAAAATTGAGACTAATGTTGTGCCGTCTGATTAGGAGATGAAGCGCTCTTATCAAAAATAAATCGTTATTTTTATTCAATAAATTTAGGGCAGTAAATTTGTATTAAGCATTGAGCTTGAAGCATTAATAGGCTTTATGGCAATAAAGGTTTCCACATAAATTTGTGGGCAATTCCATCTTCAATAATTTCTTCATCTTCACAAAAATATTCATTTTTAAGATAAAAATTTACAGCGCTTCGGCCACTGCTATCTCTAGCGTGGCAATAAATCATCTTCGCGGAATTCTGTGCTGCAAAATCTTCACAAAATTTTAGCAATTGCGAACCAATGCCTTTATTTTGTAGATCTTGTTTTACAGCGACACGTTGCATTTTAAAAACATCTCCTTCCTGCACCAACATTGCAGTTGCGCATAATTCTTCGCCTAAAAAACCTGCCACTCTAACATAATTTTTTTCTTCCTCTGCTTCGTCGGGTGAAAAATTTAATCCTAGTGGTTTTCGCAAAACTTCTTCACAAAGGGCAACGGCGCCAGGATAGTCCTGACTTGGGTAAGAGACGAATTTGAAAATTAAATTTTTGTTCATAATTCTTTAAGAATTTAAAGACAGAGATAAGAGTTATTTCAAAATTTCGCGCCCTAATTTTTGTAAAGTTGCCGCTAGATCTTGATCAGAAATTTCTGATATTTTTTCTTGCAGAAATTTTTCTTTGCTTTGGGGAAGCTTAATTTCAGAGGCCTGACACAGCTTCACATCTTTTGGTTCTTGTTTAATGATAAGTTTGGAAATTGATTTAAATCCGTAAAAAGTGGCAATTCTTTCAAGAATAATTTCGCAATTATTTTCTAAAAAAAACCCTACGGAGGAATTGTAAACCGCGATAGTTAGCTTGCCTCCACCCTTGCCTTTATTGAAGCTAACAGATTTTGGATAGCAAAAATCAGCATATTTTTTTCCAATAATATCTGGCCAATTTTTCACTAAATTATTGATGAAAATAAATTCTTTTTTACTGCCTTGGAATAGCGGTTTTAATAGATGTTCAAGTTTTTGTTCAATCGTCTGGGGGCCAAAAGATGATTTTTTCATTAGGCAGCTAGATTAATTTCGCTTAAAATTTTCACCTTACGAACAAAGAAATTTGGGAATTTGTCAGCAAAAATTTTCATAGCTAATTCCAAATCATTTACATCATGAAAAATTGCAAAACAGCTAGCACCACTGCCAGACATTTTAGCAGTTATGGCGCGACAATTTTTTAGCTCGGCGAGTATTTCTAAAATTACTGGGCATATTGAAATTGCTGGTTTCTGTAGGTCATTTGCAAATCCTTTTATCAATTCAAAAATACCTTTTTTTAATAATTTTGCCGTCGGAATTTCTGGAGAATAATGAATTTTATTGTGACAAAATTTTTGAAAAACTTCTTGGGTTGAAACAGAAATTTTGGGATTAATCAATAAGGCATCAACTGCCGGAAAGGCAGGAAATTTTTCAATTATTTCACCACGCCCTTTGATAATTGCTGCTCGGTCTTCAAAAAAAAATGCAATATCAGAACCAAAATTTAGCGAGATTTCTTGGAGTTCTTTTTTAGATAAATTAAGCGCAAAAATTTCATTCAAAGACATCATAAAATAAGCGGCATTTGAAGAGCCTCCGCCTAGGCCAGCGCCAACGGGAATATTTTTACAAATTTTGATTGCGAGGTTTTTTGAGACGCCAAATTTCTCTGAAAAAAAATTCAGAATTTTAGTAAAAAGATTATTTGTTGGATCAACAAATTTGCCGAATTCACCAGTGAAATTAATCGAAAATTGATCGCTTTCTTTCACTATTAAATCATCATTTAAATCAAGGAAAGCAAAGAGAGATTCTAAGTTTTGATGTCCGTCCGGCCTTTCGCTGATAAGCTTTAGAAAGATATTAATTTTGGCAGGACAGTTGCTGTGAAAAATTTTAGCCATTAATTTATTTCACAGTTAAAACCATACTGTAATTGGTTTCGCCACGTCTCAAGAACAAAAAGATTTTTTTGCTAGTTGATTTTTTAGCTTCTTCAATAACTTGTTTAAAATCATCAATCGAGACAAGTGGTGTCTGGTTTGCTGATAAAATAATGTCATTAATCATAATGCCTTTTTCTGCGGCTTCTGATTTTGGGTTTATGTCTGTAACCAACAAGCCCTTAATTTCTGATCTGATATTGTGGCCCCTTTTGATTTTTTCACTAAGTTCGGCAACGCCGAGTCCAAGCAAGGTGGAATTGCTTTTAATAAGAACTTTTTTCTCAACTGTTTTAACTACCGCCTTTTTTTCTTCTTCCGGCATTTTACCAACCCTGACATTTAAAACCTTGATTTTTCCTCCTCTAAAAACTGTGACTTTAGCTGATTTTCCAACGGGAAATCTAGCTACAGTTTTTGGCAAAATTTTCATCTCAGTGATTTCCTGATCATCAAATTTAATGATGACATCAGTAGGCAAAATTCCTGCATTATCAGCTGGGCCGCCTTTTGTTACATCGGTAACGAAAGCGCCGCGCGGTTTATCCATTTTAATTGACTCAGCAAGTTCTTCAGAAACATCTTGAACCGAAACGCCAAGCCAGCCACGTATAACTTCTCCTTGTTCTTTTAATTGTTTTACAACCTGAATTGCAGAAGCTGAAGGTGTGGCAAAGCCAATGCCAACATTGCCACCCGAAGGTGAGAAGATAGCAGTGCTAATGCCTATAACTTCGCCCTTGGAATTGAAAAGTGGGCCACCGGAATTGCCTTTATTAATGGCGGCATCAGTTTGAATGAAGTCTTCAGATTGGCCGTTATTAATGTCACGTCCCCGGGCAGACACAATGCCAACCGAAACAGAGCCCCCAAGACCGTAAGGGTTACCAATAACAATGACCCAATCACCAATTCTGGCTTTATTAGAATCACCAAATTTAGCGAATTTTAAATCTTTTTCGGCATTGATTTTAAGCAAAGCGAGATCGGTTTTTTTATCGATACCGATGGTTTTTGCCTTGTATTTTTGCCCATCATTTAAGCTAACAAGAATTTCATCCGCCTCATCAATCACATGGCTGTTGGTGACAATATACCCATCTTTGGAAATAATAAAACCGGAGCCTATGGAAGAAATTTTTTTCTTATGATTTTGTTGATTACGAAATTGGTTTTCTAATTGATTGCGAAAATCATCAAGCAACGGGCTTTTAGGCACTTCACCAAAAAGAATTTGGTCAAGATTAGCATTGCTGTTGGCCTGGATTTCCTGTGTTGCCGAAATATTCACTACGGTTGGTAATAGATCTTCAATAATATCAGCAAAGCCGCTGGTGGCCAATTGTTTGGGAGAAATAGTATCAACTTTCGCTGAATCTGGATCAGCCTTGAAGGATTCTTCAATCTTTTTTGCTGCGCTTTTATGTTGCGCCAGGGCGGGGCTTATGTAAATTAGGAGGAAACAAAGAAAAAGAGGGATTCTTTTCATAAATTTTAAGTGGCTTTTAATTGTTATTTTTGCTTAGTTTTAAACCTTGGCTAGAAAAGGAAAGGGCCTTATGCGCCGAGGGTTGAGGCTTAACTATCGCCCATTTCCAAAATATTTAAAAAACTCACTATCTGGTGAAATTATCATTTTTGTTTTTTCGCTTTTTAAAGATTTTTTGTAAGCGCTCATAGAGCGATAAAACTCAGCGAATTCGGGGTCCCTGCCATAAGAATCGGCATAGATTTTAGTTGCTTCGGCCTCACCCTTACCGCGAGTCAGGTCAGATTTTCTTTTGGCTTCAGCAAGAATAATCGTTTTTTCTTTATCTGCTTCAGCGCGAATTTTATCAGCTTCTTCAGCGCCGTTGGCTCTAATTTCGCGGGCTTCTTTTTCACGCTCTGTTTGCATGCGGGCAAAAATCGCATCAGAATTTTCTTTTGGCAAGTCGGCACGCATTATGCGAACATCAACAATTTCAATGCCAAAAATTTTTGATTCATTGCTCACCACTTTTTTAATTTTTGACATTATAGTGCCGCGGTTTTCGGTTAACAATTCACTTAAATTTACCTCACCAATAATTTGGCGCAGGCTGGAATCAAGGATGCCTGAAAGCTTGTTGGCAAGGCCCTGGCCAGTGCCTACGGTAGTATAAAATTTTAGTGGATCAGTTATACGATATTTAGCGAAAGCATTTATGATCAAACGTTTCTGATCAGAGGCAATCACTTCCTGGTCTGCAATGCCAAGCTCAATAATTCTTTTATCAAAGAAAATAGCTTCTTGGAACAATGGCCATTTAAATTTTATGCCAGGCTTTTTAATCAGGCGTACCGGTTCACCAAATTGTAAAATTAAAACCTGTTGTCTTTGATCAACTGTGAACATGGTGCTAACAAAAATCAGAAGAAAAATAGTTGAAGCAATCAGGATTTTCTTAGTTTTTTTAGGCATGTTATTTTTTGTTTTGTTGTATTTCGTTAAGCGGGAAATAAGGCAATACACTTGATTTTGCAGCGCTTTTGTCGATGAAGACTTTATCCATATCGCGATAAATTTCTTCCATGGTTTCAAGGTAAATTCGTTTTTTGGTAATTTGTTTAGCTTTTTGATATTGATTATAAACGGCCATAAATCTGCCGCCTTCCCCTTGGGCATTAGCCACCACCTCCTTGGCGTAAGCTTCAGATTGTTCCACTATCTGTGCCGCGGCGCCACGAGAACGCGGAATAATATCGTTAGAGTAGGCTTCTGCTTGATTGATTTCTTTTTCTTTATCGGCTTTGGCGGTTTGTACGTCACGGAAAGCGTCAATTACCTGTTGCGGTGGATCAACGCGGCGCAGCTGCACCAGCACGACCCGCACACCGGCGCCGTAAGAATTTAATATTTGCTGCAATAAATCTTTTGCTTCTTGTTCAATTTTCAGTTTGCCATCAGATAGGGCACTAACTATTGGCGTACGAGCAATAATTTCGCGCATTGCGCTTTCAGCACTTTTGCGTATTGATTGATTTGGCTCAGCAATATTGAAAATAAAATCTTTAATATCGGCGATTTGCCACTGCACTTGGAATTCAATATCGACGATATTTTCATCTCCAGTAAGCATCAAACTTTCAGCATCAAAATTTCTTTTGTCGTATTTGCTTCCATTTGATGAGAAGCCAAATTCTTCTATATTTACGGCGGTCACGCTTTTTTTGATTACTTTGCCGAAAGGATAGGGAATATGATAATTTAGACCTGGTGTTGTAACCGAATAAAATTTTCCGAAATAAAGTGTGACTGCATTTTCATTAGGATTGACTTTGTAGAGTCCTAAAGAAAGCCACAGCAAAATTGCGCCTATAATGAATAAGCCTATGGTTGATTTTGAGGTCTTATGGAAAAAAGACGGTTGGTCATCATACTCCGAACCACCATTACCACCGAAATTTTCTTTGAAAAAATCGTTAATTTTTTTGGTAAATTCTTCAAAGAAACCAGAAGAAGTTTTTGTTTGAGAGCGGTTTTTTTCAGCGGATTTTCCCGAAGTTTGCTTCTTTGTGCCTTCTTGTGAGCTATATCCTCCATCCCATGGCCCCCATGGGCCACGCTGACCGCTATTCATAAAAAATTTTATCATTTTAATTGGAAATGTTTGAAGAAGAAAAGATTATGTAGCTTCTGCAGCACTTTTTTCAATTAAAAATTTTTAAACTTTTTAAAATGAATAAAACAACAGAAAAAACATTGGCTGATTTTATGCGCCAGATTCCTGATGTGGTGGGAGTAAAAAAAATTATTGCTGTGGCTTCAGCAAAGGGAGGGGTTGGCAAGTCAACAATAGCCTGCAATTTGGCCGTAGCCTATAAAAAAATGGGCTTGAATGTGGCATTGGTAGATGCAGACATATATGGCCCTTCAATTCCGCACTTGATGAATTTATCAGGTAAGCCACAGCAAAAAGATGGCCTGATTTTGCCAATGATAGTGCATGGTGTAAAGTGTATCTCAATTGGTCTAATGGTTGATGAGAAGGCCGCTGGTATATGGCGTGGGCCTATGGTGACTAAAATTCTTTATCAATTAATCCGCAGTGTAAATTGGCGCAGCGACGGCGCTGAAGTTGATGTGATGATTATTGATATGCCACCTGGCACTGGGGATGTTTATTTGAGTATGGCAGAAAAATTCCCTTTGGCGGGGGTGGTAATTGTTTCAACGCCACAAAGCCTTTCAATTATTGATGTAGTGAAATCAATTGATTGCTTCGAAAAATTAAAAATTCCAATTTTAGGCATGATTCAAAATATGTCTTATCTGGAAATTAGTGGCGAAAAAAAATATCTTTTTGGCCATGATGGGGCCAAAAAATTGGCTGAAAAATCGGGGATAAAATTTTTAGGTGAAGTGCCAATAATGCAGGAAATATCTGACTCGGCGGAGAATCGTGAAGTGATTGCGGTAAAAAATCCAGATTCCGAAGCGGCAAAAATTTTTGTTGAAATCGCGCGTCAGTTAAATTTTTAACTCTGCTCAACTAAGTCTTTATTTTTTACTAGGGCTTTATTTTTTTTGGCCAAGAGCTGGGTTCGCAGTTCGCTTAAGTTCTAGAGGACAGAGGAAAATTTTTACCGCTTTGGATTGTTTTTTTATTCTATTTCCGCTGCTAAACAGCATGGTCCTATAGCTAAGAAGTAGAAAAGAGAATTTTTATCTCGTTTGGTTTAAATATTGGTTTAAATAATTTTTAGACTCTCGCCACTAATTCCAATCCCTCTTTCTCATCAAAGCCATAAATTATATTCATGTTTTGAACTGCCTGTCCTGAGGCGCCTTTGCAGAGATTATCAATAACAGAAACCAAAATTACTCTGTTTTTAGTGTGACCTTCTTTTGCAGTTATTAAGCAGAAATTAGTTCCCACAACATCCTTAATGCTTGGATCGCTGTCAATTAGCTGTACAAATGGTTCATCTTCATATTTTTTTTCTAAGCAATTTTTAATGTCAGAAATTGAAAAATGTGGATTTATTTTGGCATAAATTGTGGAAATTATGCCACGGCTGATTGGTAAAAGATGAGGGGTAAACTCGATTTCAATTTTGGCTTGTGCGGCCTTGCCAAGTTCTTGCTCAATTTCGCTGATATGTCTGTGTTTGCCAATTGAATAAGCCATTACTGACTCATTAACTTCACAAAAAAGATTTGATTGTTTGACAGACCTGCCAGCACCAGTTGCGCCAGATTTTGAATCAATGATTATGTCCTCTTTTTCGATTAAATTATTTTCAAGCAGAGGAATTAAAGGAAGCAAAGCTGAAGTTGGATAACAGCCAGGGCAGGCGACTAGATTTGCTTTTTTAATTTTATTTCTGTGAATTTCTGAAAGCCCGTAGACTGCTTGTGGCTGTAAGTTTTGTGCCACATGTTCATGACCATACCATTTCTGATAATCAGCAATATTTTCCAATCTAAAATCGGCAGAAAGATCGATAACTTTTAAATGCGAATTTTTTGGGTCAGATAAAATTTCTTTAAAAATTTCTTGCGAAGCAGTGTGTGGTAAACAGCCAAAAGCGACATCAATTTTGCTGAAATCTATCTCTTCGATTTTTTGTAAATCAGGTAAATTATAATGAATTAAATAAGGATAGAGTTGCTCGATTTTTTGTCCTGCGTGGCTATTGGCGGCCAGGGCAGCAATTTCAACTTTTTTGTGATTAATTAAAATTCTGATTAGCTCGGCGCCCGTATAGCCTGAGGCGCCAATTATTGCTATTTGGAGTTTTTTCATTTGTAAGGGTTATTGATAAAATTCAAAAAATTTGGAAGTGGTTAATAGTGTTTAATTTCAAATTTATCGGTCAAACAAATTTAATTTAAAGGCCGAGAAAAAAGGACTTTTCTGGGTTTAGTCCTTCTCTGGGGGAAACTGGTTGTTGAGGGCTCGCCGATGGCCATAAATCATCGCGACGACGCTTTACTGTTTCTCTATCATCCGGGTTCCTTGCAGGCCTTTTTGTTGATTGGCTTGAAGAGGTTAAGCTGTCACTTTCTTCTGATTGGCTAGAAGTATTGTCAGAAAAACGAGTTTTTTTAAGGGTGTGGTCTTGGCTCTCTGAATTTGATAATCTTTTTCCAGCTATTGTTTCTGAATCGCTTTGTGAGGCTATTTCCTCTTCTTCGCTGTCTGAGTCTAAATCTGAATATGACTCAGATTCACAACTGCTGTTTATTAATTTTATTTTATATTCACTTTCGCGAACTCTAATATCCTGAAACGAAGCATAGGCGCGGTCATAATCTTCTTCCGTTGGTATATAGCATACTAAACTAACCTTGCATATTTACTTTCAGTTAAAACCAAATCTAAT
>CAZCWN010000036.1:0-15983 GCA_964502375.1 uncultured Rhizobium sp.
GATAAGCATTCCGCCTGGGGACTACGGTCGCAAGACTAAAACTCAAAGAAATTGACGGGGACCCGCACAAGCAGTGGAGCATGTGGTTTAATTCGATGCTACGCGAAAAACCTTACCAACCCTTGAATCTGGGTGACCGGTGCAGAGATGCACCTTCGGAGCAATCCGCACCCAAGACAGGTGTTGCATGGCTGTCGTCAGCTCGTGTCGTGAGATGTTAGGTTAAGTCCTTCAACGAGCGCAACCCTCATCCTTATTTGCCATCGGGTTATGCCGGGAACTATAAGGAAACTGCCAGCGACAAGCTGGAGGAAGGTGGGGACGATGTCAAGTCATCATGGCCCTTATGGGTTGGGCTACACACATGCTACAATGGTGGTTACAGCAGGAAGCCAAGGAGCAATCCGGAGCAAATCCTTAAAAGCCATCTCAGTTCAGATTGAGGGCTGCAACTCGCCCTCATGAAGTTGGAATTGCTAGTAATCGTGGATCAGCACGCCACGGTGAATACGTTCTCGGGTCTTGTACACACTGCCCGTCAAGCCATGGAAGCTGTTTCTACCTGAATAGAGTGAGCTAACCGCAAGGAGGCAGCTCTACACGGTAGGAGGAGTGACTGGGGTTAAGTCGTAACAAGGTAGCAGTAGGGGAACCTGCGGCTGGATTACCTCCTTAGGAAGTAGAATCGACTCTCGGGTCGGTTCTCAACAAATAATGATGCTTGCATCATTATTTAAAAAACAAAACGGACAGGGCTATCTGCCCTACACTTTAAGAAGTGTAGAGACTATCGCCTTTATTTTTCTCGAAAACACGACTTAGAATTCGTCTTCAAAACACTTTAATCTTACTTTTTACGAAGTTTGTTCATTCTTAGGATTTATTGTTGCGTTAAGCTGATAACTTAATCCACTAGTAAAATTTCTCAAAAATTCCTAAATTTCTAAAATTAAAGTGGCTGGAAATGGATTCTAATTTAACGATCCACTATTTATGCCGCATCTTATCATCGAGTACTCCTCCGATATCAAAAAATCTGAAATCAAAATCATTAAGCGCGAAATCCAAGCCATAATGACATCAATCACTGAAGGCAATTTTGATCTCAATCAATGCAAAGCACGTAGTTTTTCTTTCGCTCAATATCTTGTTGGGGCCTTAGACCAAGAAACCTCCTCTTTTATCCATATTACAATAAAAATTCTTGCTGGAAGAGGTGTGGATGTCAGAAAAAAACTGGCTGAAAAGATTATGGAATTTACCAAAAATTTTTACGAAAAGCTCGTATTTTCTCCTACTGAGACTGACCAAATTACCGCTATTACTACTCAAGTTGCAGATCTAGTTAGTGGAATACCTCACCCTCAATTGCCAATGCAAAACAGCCATTTGGCGGGCAAGCGTTGTGATATCTCTGTTGATATAGTGGAAATGGATTGCGAAACTTACCAAAAAACATCTCTGCAAAATTAGGATGCAAAGAATCTAAACTCTCAAAAATAAGCCTCCCATAGATTAAGCATAACAACCCATGTTTGGCAAAAACAAAATACTTAAGCCCGAGATTCATTCAGGTGAAAGGCTTGAGATACAAGAAATTTTTTTCACCATTCAAGGGGAAGGGCCATATGCTGGCCACCCATCTGTGTTTATTAGGCTTGGTGGTTGTAATTTGGCCTGCGATTTTTGTGATACGGAATTTGATTCTTATCAAAATCTATCTTTGAAGGAAATTATTGAAAAAGTTGAGGATTTGGCAAAAAATTCTGAAGGAAAAATAGTCAGAAAATTAATTGTTATCACCGGCGGCGAGCCGCTCAGACAGCCGATTGAAATGCTCTGTGAAGAATTAATAAGATTAAAATTTCTAATACAAATCGAAACTAATGGCACTCTTTTTCGTGCGTTGCCGCCAGAGATAAAAATTATTTGCTCACCTAAGAATACCAATGGAAGATACCATGCAATCAGGGCAGACCTGCTTCCTCGCGTTAGCGCTCTCAAATTTATAATCTCTAAAACCAATCAAAATTATTCCGATATTTCTGAAGTTGGGCAGTCAACATTCAATATTCCGGTCTATTTGCAGCCAATGGATGAATATGACGAAGCTAAGAATCGCACTAATCTAGAGCATGTTGTTAAACTTTGTGAAAAGCACGGCCATTTGCTTTCGCTGCAAACTCATAAAATTATAGGGATAAAGTAATTTCTAGACTCCATCATGCGATAAGATGACATGTGATCTGATCAAGAATCAGGCTTTAATTTAGCTTAAGCATAAAAGATCGAATTAAAGCTTAAATTTTCTCTAGCCTCATAAGCTTATATACCAAACTAAAAATCTATACCTCCACTAATGCTTCCTCCAAACACTCATTAAAATCCTTAAATTTAGCTCTGATCTTTTTGACTGCGTTCTTAACATGTCCCCACTTTTGTTCGATGGGATTGAAGACTGGTGAGTATGGCGGAAGGTAGAGAAGTTGGCAGTTTGCTGATTCCACAAGTTCTCTTGTTTTTTGTAATTTATGGAAAGAGGCATTATCCAGAACCACAGTTTGATTTGGCTTAAGCTCTGGAATTAAAAATTCTTCGATCCATTGGTTAAAGATTCCTGCCTCAGTATTTCCTTCAAAATACATTGGGGCAATTAGCTGTTTTGTTTGGTTCGAATATGCCTAAATAACCGTGATTCTTTTGTTTTTTCTATTGCCGCTTTTATCGTCGTAAAGTCTTTGCCCTCTCAACTTCCAGCCATATTCTTTCTTCATATTTAAATCAAATCCGCTTTCATCAAGATAAATGAGATTTTCTTTGGGAATTTGATTGAGGATTTTTTGATACTCCTCTCTCAAATCTTCCCGCCTTTCCTCGTATAGGAAGCGTTTTTTTATATGTCATATTGAGCTTTTTTATGATGTATAAAATAGCAGTATCTTTCACCCCAAATTTATCACCAATTTCCCTCAAAGTTTTATCAGGATTCTTTTCAACAAATTTCTGAACTTCTTTGTAATCAACTTTTCTTGGTCTGGTTAGCTTCGGAATCATTTTATCCATCAAGCCAGTTGCCTCATAGCGCTTTTGCCATTTTAAAATAGTTTTGGTTGCCTCCCCTAGATTCTCTTCAATAAATAACTTTGATTTACCTTCAACAAGTAAAGCAAAAACTCTTTTCCTTAAATCAAGCGAATAAGCTTTAGCCATAACACCCCAAATTTAATTAATAATTTGGTATATTAAATGAATTTAATTAAGAGGATAGATTTTTAGTTTGGTATAGTTAAGCGGTTCAAACTGTTCATGAGATCAAATCAACAATTTCCCTTTCGCTAAAAATTTTAAACAAGTCTTTTTGATGCATTAGTCCGTGAGATGGGTTATGGCTTCGGCCCAGGCTAGGCTTAATTTTTCTTTGTGATTGAAGTGGGCAGAATTTTGCCAATCGACAGTTTCTTCAAGTTTTTCTTTCAAAATTCCAAGCCTTGTGGCTTCAAGCGTATGAAGGTTGCAGCAATAATTGCCGCTATTTATTTGTGAAACGCGCAAATTCGCCAAAGCAACTAGGGCCTGATCTAGCAAGGAATTTTTAAGATTTTCGTAACTTTTATAGAGATGGAAAATTAGGTCTTTAGAAATTTCAGCTTAATTAATATTTTAAAATTTAAATTCTTTCCCAAACGAATTCTTAAGCACTGCTTTATTCACTTCTTTTGTTTCGCAAACTCTTAATTCTCCTAGGTTGAACGGCCCAAAGGAAACTCTAATCAAGCGATTTACCTGCAGCCCTAAATGTTCCATCACTTTTCTTATTTCACGGTTTTTTCCTTCTTCTAAAGAAATTTTTAGCCAAGAATTTGAGGGCTTTTCCACTTCAACTTCCACTTTTATTGAAGCATATCGAACACCGTCAACAGTGATTCCCTTCTCTAATTTTTTTAGCCTTTCGTGGTTTAATTTGCCAAAAACACGGGCGCGATATTTACGAATCCATTTGTTTTTAGGCAGTTCCATATAGCGCGCTAATGCGCCGTCAGTGGTTAGAAGCAAAAGGCCTTCAGTATTATAATCCAACCTGCCCACACTAATTGTTCGGGGCAAATTTTTAGGCAATAAATCAAAAATTGTTTTGCGATTATGTGGGTCTTTCGTAGTGGTCAAAACACCAGCTGGTTTGTGAAAGAGCCATAGCCGTGGTGGTTGTTTGGCGTTAATTAGCTTGTCGTCAATTTTTACTGATTCATCTGTGATGAAAGTTGCAGGGCTTGAAATTATTTTTCCGTTAACTTTAACGCGGCCTTCTGTGATCAGCTCTTCGGCCTCGCGGCGTGAACAGTGCCCTGATTGGGCAATTAACTTGGCAATACGTAAACCTTTTTCTTGTGGAGTGTTTTCGCTCATCTCGATTCTTTATATTTTTTTGCTGCCGAAACAAATCCTTCAAAAATTTTTCGATCGGCATCAGAAGTGTCAAATTCTGGATGCCATTGTACACCAAGGCAGAAAGGGTGAGCAGGATTTTCAATTGCTTCAATAATCCCATCATAAGCGCGCGCAGAAACAATTAAGCCTGTGCCTTCCTGCTTTGCGGCCTGATGGTGGGAAGAGTTAGTTTTAATTTTTTCTTCACCAACCAGTGAGAAAAGTTTTGAATTTTTTTCGATTATAACATCGTGGTAAAGAGTGTTATAATCATTGAAGCCATCTAAATGACTTTGTTCGTGATCAATAAATTTTTGTTCATCAGGAATATGTTGGATAACGTCGCCGCCATATAAAACATTCAGCAGTTGCATACCATTACATATTCCAAACATAGGTATATTAGTTTTGATAAACCGCGAACCCAGCTCATGTTCAAAATTTTCTCTTACATCATTTAATTTCACCTTAGGATGAATTGTTTTGGCGCCGTATCTGCCTGGATGAATATCGAAGTAACCGCCGACAACCATTATTCCGTCAAGCAATTCTAGATAGCTGTCAATTAAATCGTAATCATAGGTAAGTATCACGGCCGCGCCGCCAGCTTTGTTTATCATCTCAACATAATTAGCGCGCAAGGCGTAATAATTTCTGGCGGAATATTCTGTTTTACCGCCTTCTTTATAGTCTGGAACTATACCAATTAAAGGGCGAAGCGATTTAATTCTTTGCATTATGAGTTAAATTTTGTTGATTTTCGATTGCGGAGGCAAGGGCCGCAAGCTTTCCCAATATTTCGTAAATTTCAGCAATTTTACTTTTTTCGCTGCCAATTTTTATTTGATTATCGGTTAAAATTTCCAGATCAAAAAAACTGGCTCCTGCGGCATTTAAACTGATTTTTTCGTCGCGGTTTTCATTAACCCGAAACAGATTTCCAACCACTTGAGCGTTGATTAGATAAATCATAGGCTCGGAAATCTTACCTTCAATTCTGTCAATAGTTTTAACGCCCTCTTGAATTATCACATGAGTGTTTTGCACAGAGCCTTTTAGCATGTTCATTTTATTGCGCTCTTTTTTGTTTATTTCCAAAATCTCTTTTCCAGAAAAAACGGGCCAGACGGCTATTCCATAGGTTCCGCTATCAGCCTTAACATAGCAATAAGGTTCCTCGTCAATATTATATTCCTGATATTTTTTTTTCAGATTTTCAATTAATTCATCCACATATTCGGCCACACATTCAAGACCTTTTTGTTCTTTAAAATTTACATCAGTGCAGGTGAGGTGTTTGGAAGAAATTAGCCATGGATCAATCTCCATAATCTTTGCCAATTCTGATGCCAGAGTGTTATAAATTGTGAAGTGATTAGATTTGGTGCGATTGTGCCAGCCCATCATGCTTGGCGGAATTATTGGCGTTTCTAGATCCTGTAAAATTTCTGGAATACCATCGGTTAAATCGTTATTGAGTATAATTAAATCAGTAATGAAGCCTTCAATAGTAGCGATTTTATTATCCATTTTAACCACAGGGTGCAGTGTGATAGAATGGCCATTTTCAAGGTTTAGAGCGGTTTTTTCTTTAAGATGGGGAATCAAACTGCCAATCACAACTTCTTTCGAAGAGCCAATTATTTCCTGTAGGGAAAGAATATTCTCAAAATAGCGCGAATTACGTGTGTGGCTTTCGGCAAGAATAAGAATTTTTTTTACCGTAGGAAAATTATTTTGGAGAAAATCAGCGGTGACCAATTTGGCTTTTTCTCTGGAAGCGGCAGAAAGGTTATTAAAACCTGAGGGAAAGCAGTTAGTATCTACGGGGGCAATCTTAAATCCAGAATGGCGAAGATCGACAGAATTGTAAAAAAGGGGAAGGTTTTTTGAAAATTTTTCAGCAAAAAAACCAGCAATTTTTTGACGATTGGCAGTAATTTTTTTTGATAAAATCTCGGTGATTTTTTGCATTATTTTTAACCTAAATTATACAGCCAACCTTAAACCTAACAGGCTATTTAGTAAAATTAGCGGCGTAGGACTTTTGTTTGATTGAAGAAGTTTTTGGCTCTTCAACTTCATATTCAAAGCCTTTTTCTTGAGCAAATTTTATAGCCTCTTCTTTAGTTGAAAATGCAAGATGGAGTTGGGAATTTGTGTCAGTGCTCGTAATCCAACCCATAGTGGGCTCTATGACTCGGGCATCATCTGCTACAATTGGAACAACTAGCCACTTTTTGACATTGTTTTTACCTGATTGTGTAACTGATTTTGTTGGGCGAAAAATTTTTACTTGCATAATGATTAGTGTTTGGTGCTTAAGTTAAATGATTTTATAGATAAACGACTTCTGTAGTTACTAATTTAAGCTCTAATTAAAACCCTACGGCGACCCCTTCGCGTCTTGGATCCGAAGCGCCTAAAACTTTGTTTTGTTCAAGAGAGATTGCCGCAATACCGCTGACGATTTCAATTTCTTTGGTTTTGTGTCCCATTTTATGCAAATCGCTAGCTAACTTGGTGATGTCACAATTTTTCTCAAGTTCAACAACGTCATTTAATACTATGAAACTTGGCAGAGAAATTGCCTGCTGAAGATCTAAGCCGAAATCAAGATGGTTAATAATAGTTTTAGCAACAGATTGAATAATTCGTGGGCCCCCTGGCGAGCCTAAAACCATAATTAATTTTCCTTTTTGATCAAAAACAAAAGTTGGCGACATTGCGCTGCGCGGCTGTTTGCAAGGCTCTAAACGGTTGGCGATTTTTTTGCCATTTTTTTCTGGTAAAAATGAGAAATCAGTTAGCTGATTGTTAAGTAAAAACCCATCCACGGAAAGGGCTGAGCCAAAAAAATATTCAATTGAACTGGTCATAGCAACAGCATTACCGCTGGCATCAACAACTGAAATATGAGTAGTTGAAGGTAGCTCCACAGAATTCTGATCAAAGGCAAAATCATTAGCGACTTTTTTGAATTGTCCTGGTTCAACTTTTGGCATTGCCTTATTTTCTTGAATCAAGGCGGCGCGTTTTTTTAGGTAATTTTTATCGAGCATTTCTGCTACCGGAACATTAGCAATATCGGCCACATATTTACTACGATCAGCATAGGCAAGGCGCGTGGCTTCAACAATTAAATGTATGGAAGCAGGAGAGTTTGGTTGCAATTTTGCCAAATCAAAATTTTCTAAAATGCCTAATATTTGCAGCAAGGTGACGCCTCCCCCAGGCATTGGCATAGTGCAAACTTTATATTTTTTGCGGTAATCGGCGCAAACCAAATTGCCCTTTCTAATATGATAATTTTTTAGATCAGCAAGGCTGAGATAGCCCGGATTTACAGGTGAATTTTGCACTGTCTGCACAATATCATTGGCAATTTTTCCTTCATAAAAAGGTTTAATTCCTTCGCGCGAAATTTCTTCTAATGTGTCAGCCAATTTAGGGTTTTTTATGATGTCACCAGCTTTATAGGCCTGGCCATTTTTATCTAAATAAACTTCTGCCGTTTCTTTGAAATCCTTTAAATAAACTATGTGAGATGATAAAGCATGGAATCTGTTGCTAGCTGGAAAACCCTCACGCGCTGCTTTAATTGCTGGTTGAAAAAGTTCAGACCAAGGCAATTTGCCATAAGTTTCATGCGCAGCTTTCATTGCTTTTAAAAGGCCTGGCGTGCCTACAGATAAGCCCCCACGCACCGCATCAGAAAATTCACGCGGCTGCCCTTTTTTATCCAAAAATATATAGCTGTTGGAAGCAGCAGGTGCGGTTTCTCGGCCATTAAAATAAATCATTTTGTCGCTTTTGTGGTCATAATAAAGCAAGAAGGCTCCGCCGCCGATGCCGGAAGAATGAGGCTCAACAACATTTAGAACTAATTGTGTGGCAATTGCTGCATCAATTGCATTGCCTCCTTTGGCCAATATTTCTGCACCTGCAGCGCTTGCAAGCTGATGGCCAGAAGAAACCATATATTTTTTTCCTTCGATTGCTCTCAAATTACGAAAACCAGAATAGGGCTCACCAACCCAATTATCATTTGAAGCCAAGTTTGATTTTGCTGAGCAAGAAAGCAGCATAGAAGCCAAGAGGATAGCCAGGAATTTTGGAAAATTATTTTTCATAATTTTTAATTAATGATTTTACTGCAAGGCGGCATGCAACCAGGAAAATCAAGGCACAGCCGAGCCAGATAAAATAAATAAATGGTCGATAGTAAGCGCGTACTGCGTAATTTTCTTCAGCATCTTTATTTCCAATTACTAAATAAAGATCACCAAAAATTCCGTGTTTAATTGAGGCTTCGTTTGTGGTTTGTTCAGAAACGGGGTAATAAAGCAGTTGCGGGCCCAGACGGCCGATTTCTTGATTATTTTTGTAAATAATAAAATCCCCTTGGCGCGCCAAAAAATTTGTTCCTGCAGAATAGCTAATTTCAGCAAATTTAATTTGGTAATTTCCTATTTCAAAGCTTTGTTCTTTCTGCAAATTTATTTCTTTTGTTATACCAAAAGATGAAGTGAGAACCACGCCAATAATGATTAGAGAAAAACCAAAATGCGCCAAAAGCATCAAAATATTCTTATGGGAAAAAATGGCTGCCAAGGCAGAAAAAAGCGCTAAAAATAAAATTATAATTTGCAGAAAATCAGCTTTCTGGTAATAGAAAAATGTTAGAGAAGTTAGAAATAATGAAGCGAGGATAAGTAGCAAAGAGCGCTTGCTGGTTAAGGTGTCGCGTTGGTTAGAGATGGCTAGAAAAATCAGAAATGGTAAAATTAGAATGCTGAAAACTTTATTGTAATAATTAGGGCCAATTGAAATAAATTGATCAAAAAATCCGCGTGAAAAAATTGGATAAAGAGTGCCAAGAAGCACGATGAATAAAGCGATCAGCAGGAAATAATTATTAAGTAAAATTAAGCCGATTTTCGATAAAAAAGTTTTTTTATTAAAAGAAAAATCATCAAAGCTTTTTATTTTTGAAGCCTGCGCGCCCAGAATTAACAAGCCTCCGCCGCCAATTAAAACTATTAACGCAATAATAAAAAATCCGCGACTTGTGTCGATGGCAAATGAGTGCACCGAGGTTAAGACACCAGAACGCACTAGAAAAAGCCCGATCAAACACAAAATGAAAGTTAGGATGGATAAAAATGTCGTCCAAATTTTGAAAGTTTCTTTTTTAAGCAGCTTTAAACAGTGAAGCAGAGCAGTAGCAGCAATCCATGGCATTAGCGAAACATTTTCTACTGGATCCCAAAACCAATAGCCCCCCCAACCAAGCTCGCGATAGGCCCACCAAGCCCCCAATCCAATTCCTAAAGTCAAAAACCCGTAAGAAAAAAACAGCCAAGGCTTTAAATTTCTAACAAAATTTTCGTCAAATTTTGTGGTTAAAAGGCCAGCAATGGCAAAAGAAAAAATTAAAGAAAACCCGATATAACCAATGTAAAGCATCGGCGGATGAAGCGCTAAGCCGATATCTTGCAATAATGGGTTTAGCCCAAGGCCAGCGTGGGGGATAGGAAAAATGCGAGAAAAAGGGTTAGAAGTAAAAGCAGTAAAAGCGGCAAAAAGAGCCGTTATTATTGATTGGGTTGAGATTATAATTAGTTTTCTTTTGGTGTCTATTTTTGCTAAAAAATTGAAAGCCAATGTGTAGGCGGAAATAACGGATTAGCAGTAGCATTGACCCCTCATGGTTTCCCCAGCTGCCAGAAATTTTATAAATCAGCGGTTTTAAATGATGGGAATTTTGATAAACATTGGTCACCGAATAATCGGAAATTATAAAAGAATAAATCAGACAAAATTGTGAAAGAAGGGCAGCAAGAAAAGCACAGAGAGTAAGGCTAGAAGAGACTTTCTCTGCATGGAAAATAATAGTTTCTGCACTATTTTTTTGTGCTTTTTTCAAAGAGAAAAAATTAAAAAAAGGCAAAAAAATATTTATTGAGAAAACTAATAATAATAGTGCAAAGCCAATGATTGGAGACATTCTAGGCTATTTTTTCAGAGATAATTTTTTTAACTGCATCAAGCCGGTTTTCGGTGACGATAAAATTTTCTTCAGTTTGAAAAAGATTTTTTAAGAAATGTGGTAAAACCGGATTTGGCGCTCCTGCCGAGGTGGCGGCTTCAGGGAACTTAGCGGGGTGTGCAGTGGCTAAAGTGATGATTAATTCGCCATTATAATTTTTGGTTTGGCAAAATGCTTCAGCTGCATAGACACCAATTGCGCTGTGAGGGTCTAAGATTTCACCGGTTTTATCAAAAAATTCTTTAATGGTTTTTTTAGTGATTTCATCATCTGCGCTGTAGGCCTCAAAGCTTTTTTGAATAATTCTTAAAATTTCTTCGCTAACTTTTAAGCGCCCAGTTCTTTCGAAATCTTTCATTAATTCCGGCATTTTTTCTTCTAATTTTTGTTCTTTGTGAACATCAAAAAGTAGCCGTTCGAAATTACTTGAAACTTGGATATTCATGCTTGGAGAGATGGTTTCAATCATCTGTGATTTGCTATAATCATTATTTTTCAAGAAGCGCATCAGAATATCGTTGGCGTTGGTGGCAATGATTAATTTATTGATATTTAAGCCCATTTTTTTGGCCAAAAGCCCGGCGTAGATATCACCAAAATTCCCGCTTGGCACTGAAAAAGAGACGGCATTTTTTTTATCGCAACCAAGGCGTACTGCGGAATAAAAATAATAAACAGTTTGCGCCATAATTCTTGCGAAATTTATGGAATTTACTGCCACCATTTTTTTGCCTTTGAGAAATTTTTGACCGCTATTTTCTTCCGCAAACATTTTTTTCACCATTGATTGGCAATCATCAAAATTGCCCTTCACGGCGATGTTGAAAACATTATCTGCAAGCACTGTTGTCATTTGCCGCCTTTGTACTTCTGAAACTTTGTTGTGCGGATGAAGAATAAAAATTTCGGCATTCTTACAAGCCTTGCAGCCTTGAATAGCAGCTGATCCAGTGTCACCCGAAGTAGCACCGATTATAACAATTTTTTCACCTCTCTTAGTTAAAAAATAATCTAAAAGATTGCCCAAGAACTGCAGGGCAAAATCTTTGAAAGCGAGAGTTGGCCCATGAAAAAGTTCTAATAAGAAATGGTTATCAGTTAGCTGTTTTAAAGGGGCGATGGCGGTGTGTGAAAAATTCTGATAAGATTTTTTGACAATGTCTTTATAGGAATCTAAATCGATTTCGCCTTCAACAAAATGGCGGGTAATTTCAAAAAATAATTCTTCGTAATTCAGCTTACGCATTTTAACGATTTCATTAGCGCTGAATTTAGGTAAAAACTCGGGCACGTAAAGCCCACCATCATTGGCGAGCCCTTGCAATACAACTTCTTCAAAAGAAAGAGTAGGGGCGGCAAGGCGAGTTGAAAGGAATTTCATGATTGATAATTACAGTTTGATTTTTTTTCGGAGAATTTTTTAACTGGCTAACCCAGTATTTTGTAAAAATTTTTCAAGCAATAATCAATCAGGAATGTCGCTAGCACCAAAAACCGAAGCTCCAGAAAAGCCTGACTATCTTTACCGCAGCGGCGTTGGAATTATGCTGCTAAATAAAGAAAAGAAAATTTTTGTCGGCAAAAGAATTGACAACCACTCAGACGCATGGCAGATGCCGCAAGGAGGAATTGATATTGGCGAGAACGAAGATAAAGCAATGCTGCGCGAGCTTAAAGAAGAGACTGGAATTAATGGTTCAAGTGTCAAACTGCTTAGTAAAAGCCGTTCGTATTATTACTATAATTTGCCATATAAATTGCAGAAAAAATTTTGGGGTGGCAAATATTTAGGGCAAAGACAAAGATGGTATCTACTCGAATTTATCGGTGACGAATCAGTTATTGATGTTAAAACCGAGGATCCAGAATTTTCCGAATGGAAATGGATTTCTAAAGAAGAAATCACCAGTGCGATTGTGGCTTTCAAGCGTGGGCTGTATGAAGAGGTGATGAAAGAATTTTCTGATTTTTTATAATGACTCCAGAAATAAATTTTTATCAAGTTGACGAAACCATCGTGAAGTCGCTTGCTCCATTGCTTTTGAAGATCTTGGAGGAAAAAAAGAAGGCACTGATTTTTTGTGTTAATGAAAATAAAATTAAAGAAATTGATGAGTCTTTGTGGATCTATGGGCGCAATAAATTCATACCTCACACCACGGTGTTTGATCGTGAATTTCCTCTGAAAAGGCATCCAATCTTAATCACCAATAAAGAAGAAAATTCTAACGAAGCTGATTACTTGGTATTTTTAGATGTTCCTTCGCAGAATTTTCTCACAAATTTTGCCCGTGTTTTTTATTTTTTTGATGAAACAAATTCTCCTGCAGCGCAAGAGCTGAGCAAGAAATTACAGCCAAAAAATTTCTATCGGAAAGTCGAAGGAAAGTGGGTAAAATATTAAATTAATTGCTGCTTGCTGGATTTTACATTAGCATATTTCTCTGGAGCTAATGCCGCCCGTGTTGATGAGTTTGCTAATATGACAGAGTAATAATTGTGAGTAAGTTTTCCTCTGCCACATTAGCTGATTCAACCTAAAGAAATAATTGTCTATTTTCCGATAAATACTGCTTCTGTTTTTTTCTCTACTCCGCTCTTTTCATCTGTGATTGCGAATTCAACTAGACTGCGCCCATTACTGCTTTTTTCGATGCTTTCCTTTGACATGGTTACGTAAATTTTGAATTCACCCACATCATCAGGTAAAACTTCCATATGTCCTAAATTTCCGCCTTCAAAGGCCTGGGCACTCAGCGCAGCATCGCTGGGAGATTTAATGCTTAGACTGAAAGTTTTTTTCTCATGCGTTTTGTTCATAAGTTTTATCGTATAGCCATTACGCACATCTCCGCTTGCCAGAGTAACAAAAATTGGGTTGCGATCAGGAATAACCGATGTTTCAAGAGGAGCTTTAAGTATTAAGCTGCGCAACATCAAGCTAGAAACCAAAAGCAGAACGGAGGAATAAAGTATAGTGCGTGGCCTTAAAATTCTGAATTTTGTTGCTTCTGTAGGATTAGCTAAATGATTAAGAGTGTCATATCTAATCAGTCCCCGGGGCTGGCTAGTTTTATCCATAATATTATCACAGGCATCAACGCAAAGACCGCAGGCAATACATTCCATTTGGAGGCCATTTCGAATGTCGATGCCAGTGGGGCAAACCACCACGCACTGTTTACAATCAATACAATGGCCACGATTTTCAAAACTTTCCCCTTGGTGCCACTTTCCTCGCGGTTCACCCCGTTCTTTATCATAACTAATGATCAAAGTGCTTTTGTCGAACATGGCCGATTGGAAGCGAGAGTAAGGGCACATGTAAATACAAACTTGTTCGCGGGCAAAGCCGGCCATAATATATGTTGCACCAGCAATGCCAAGGATCCACCTCAAAACTGTTGAGCTTATTTGTCCGTGAAAAATATTTTTGGTTAAAGAAATCGAATCATTAAAATATCCGACGAAGGCATATCCAGTAAGTAGGGCGATGATAATCCAACTAAGATGGGTGAGAAATTTTTTGTAAAATTTTTCAAAATTTTTTTTGCGATCTAAAAGAATGCGTTCATTACGATCGCCTTGAAATAAGCGCTCGCAAGCAATAAAAATATCTGTCCAAACGGTTTGGAAACAGGCATAGCCGCACCAAATTCGCCCGAAAAGCGAAGTTACAAAAAACAGGGCTACGGCAGCAATAATCAATATTCCCGCTAAATAATAAACTTCCTGGGGCCAAATTTCGATGCCAAAAAAATAAATTTTGCTGCCAGGCATATCGAACAAAATAGCCTGATTTGGCGCGCCTTCGCCGCGATCAAAGCGTAAATAAGGGGTGAAAAAATAAATGCTTAGAAAAATGGTGTTGAGAATCCATTTTAGCCTGCGAAAACGGCCTTTTACTTTTTGTGGATAAAGACGTTTTCTTGCTTCGAAATATTGGTTGAGCATTATCTTTATTTTGAAGTTAATAGAGAAGCTGCTATTCTATAAAACCTTTTGAAAATCCCTAGTGAAAATTTATGAATCAAATCGCGCTTAAAATCCTTATTGGTGATCGTGCAAAATATTTGGGTCTGATTTTTGGCATCGGCTTTGCAACGCTTTTAATGTCACAACAAATGTCGCTTTTTGTTGGAATTATGCGGCGAACGGCAGCACTAATTAATGAAACCAGCGAGGCAGATATTTGGGTGATGGATAAAAAGGTTCAATATATCGATGGTGTTGAGCCCTTGCCAGATACGGATTTAGGCAAGGTAAGAGGAGTGCCGGGTGTAAAATGGGCGGTGCCGCTTCATAGAGGAAATGCGGTAATTAAAGTTAATGGCAAGTTGCAAATGGTAAGTTTGGTTGGTGTAGATGACACCTCTTTAATTGCTGCTCCGCGTAAAATGGTGATGGGAAAAGTTGAAGATCTAAAAATCAGAAACGCTGTAATTATGGATCGTCTAGGCTATACTTATGTCTGGCCTGGTGAGCCTTATAAGATCGGCCGCGAATTTGAAGCTAATGATCAGCGCATGGTTTTAGTTGGAATTTGTGATTCTGCGCCAAACTTTTCTTCTCCGGTGTTAATGTTTGCACGTTATTCCGAGGCTATCCATTACACTAGCCAAGCGCGCAACAAGATGTCTTTCGTAATTGCCAAAGCCAAAGAGGGTTATGATCCAAAAGAAGTAGCAAAAAAAATTAGTGAAGGAACTGGTTTAAAGGCCCAGAGCTGGAGCGACTTTGCGCGCACTACTATGCAATATTATTTCTCTCATACTGGTATCGCCATTAATTTTGGCATTACAGTTTTACTTGGATTCGTGATTGGCGCCGTGATTTCTGGACAAACTTTTTATATTTTTGTGATGGAAAATCTTAAACAATTCGCGGCTTTAAAGGCTATTGGTGTTACCAATAAAAAAATTATGAAAATGGTTTTAACCCAGGCCGCTGTTGTGGGGTCAATTGGGTACAGCATGGGCATTGGGTTGACAGCAATTTTTTTCAATAAAGTTTCCAACAGCGCCACGGCCTTTAAAGGATTTATCTTGCCCTGGCAAATTGTTCTTGGCGTGGCTGTAGCAGTGGTTATTATTATGATTATTGCTAGTGTAATTAGTATAAGAAAAGTTTTTGTTACTGACCCTGCGATTGTGTTTAGAGGGTAGTGTTTTGAAGCTTTGCTTTAATCTAAATTAAAATATGTCTAATAAATTTCATGAATTTACAGCAGAGCAAATCGTTGATTTTTTAAGCCAGAGCTGGATTTGTTTAATGAAAATAAAACCAATTTAAAGGGCCCCTTATCGCCACAAGATTTCTCAAATCTAATTGCAAGAATTAACAATTTAGCCAGGGAAGGGCGCTTTAATTTGCACCAGGCCGGCCTTGTTTTAAAGGGTTTCTCAAAACTTAATTACGATAATTACTTCCTTAAATCCCACCTGAATATCATTAATTTAACCCCAGTCGCGTTTAAGAGAAAGTTCTTGCATCCAGCGCATTCAAG
>CAZCWN010000037.1:0-15829 GCA_964502375.1 uncultured Rhizobium sp.
GAGTAGTCGGTTCCAACATGGATGTTGGTCAAGCACTGACACAATATGTAGAAGAACATTTAACAAAATCTGTTAAAAAATATTTTGATCGGGCAGTAAGTGCGGAAGTTCATTTTGCAAAAGATGGCCTTTTCTTCAAAACCCTCTTAATCATTAATGAAGGTGTGAAAGGTGGAATTCACGTAAAAAGTAATGCGGAAGCTGGTGATGTTTATGCTTCCTTCAATGAAGCCTGTGAAAAAGCAGCTAGGCAACTTGCTCGTTATAAAGAGCGAATCAAAAATTATCGCCGTACTGGAGGTGGTTTAAAATCTGTCGAGCCAAATTATAAAGAAATTCAGGCTACAAAATATGTTCTTCCACCACTAGAATATAACGTTTTTGAAGAAATGGAAGATGATGAATCCAAAGAAGCGGCTCTCAATGAAGCTTTAAAAATCGTTGAAGAGAAAGCCACGAATGTTGAAGAGCTTTCAGTTGAAGAAGCAATAATGAAAATGGATTTAGCTGATCTTCCAGCACTTGTTTTTATTAACAGTAGAAACAAAAGATTAAATGTGGTTTACCACCGCAAAGATGGAAACATTTCGTGGATCGATCCCAATAGTTAAATGCTTTAGAGCTTAACTGCTTCTTTGAGGTTATTACAAGCTCTAGAGATCAAAGTTTTTTAATCAATTTTTTAGGAACATAGGAGGTAAATTTAGAATGGACGTTTTGGTTCATGGTCGTAGCAATCTAGAAATGGCGATCCGCGCTTTCCGGAAAAAAACCCAGAAAGAAGGATTAGTGAAGGAAGCTAGAAGACGAAAGGCTTATGAAAAACCTTCTGAAAAAGTTAAAAGAAGAAGGGAAGAAAGTATTGCTAGAAAAAAGAAAGCTAGAAGAGGCGAAATCAGCTAGTCTTTGCTATAGGCCGCTTTCTTGGAAAACAAGAGGGCGGCCTTTAGAGCCTGTCTTTAAATTTATTTAAATTAAGATTTAGGGTTGAGTTCTTTCATAGTAGTTAAAAGGAAGCTCAAAAGATTTTTAGAATAAATCTTATTAAAATGATGGGCGATAGAGGGAGATCTTAATTTAAATAAATTTAAAGACAGGCTCTAGCTTTATGTGCTAATATTTGTTCAAAGAATATTTTATGGCTAGAGAAGTGGTTAAAACCATAAATAATTACGAGTTATTGAATGTAAGCGTGCCACCAGAATTCTTGATAGAAGTTACCAACTTACATATTGATGAATACCCAAATTTTCTTTTCTTAGAGAAATTACCAGATATTGCTCGATTTTTTCAAAGTGCATCTAAATTTATTGTTGAAGAACTTAAAATATCATCACAGTCCTCTACAAATACTCCTTATCAGACTTACTAGAAATGCATTTAAATCAAAAAGACAAATCCCTGATTTTATTTATAATAGCCATTTTAGTGGTGCTTTGGGGTATATATTCCTTTTTTTCTTACCTATTTTTTTCTGCCTCTTTCCATAGTTCAGATATTAAAAAAATTACTGATAACCCAAACCAACAATGGTTTAATGTGGCCAGACCTATTACTGCTGATGATTTAAAAGAGCGTGTTATTTTGCTGGAATTTTGGACTTATTCTTGTGTCAGCTGTATTCAATCTTTGCCAGAAATTAAAGAATTACAGGAACAATTTGGCAATAAATTAACTGTAATTGGGGTTCATTCAGCTAGTTTTTCAGATGAAAGAGAGGAGGCCTCCGTTAAAAAAGCCATTCTGAAATATGATATAACTTACCCAGTTGTTAATGACCCTGATCTAAAAATTTGGAACGCTTTTAAAACAAAATCCTGGCCAACTTATGTTTTGATTAATCCGCGCGGCAATAAAGTTAAAACTTACTCTGGAGAAAAAGACCTGTCGCGAGTTAAAGAATATATTAAGAAGCTTATCTCCAGCTATAAATTTCAAATCAATCGCGAGAATCTGCCAATTCTGCTTGAGAAGCATGACTTAATCGGCAATGTTTTATCTTTTCCAAGTAAACTTGAATATGGTGCTGATTTTTCCTATAAATCACATCATTCACCGGTGATTTTTATCGCTAATACTGGCCAAAATAATATTGTAGTTAGCTCGCTCTCAGGCGACATGATCGCAAAAATTGGCTCAGGTAAAGAGGGGTTTGAAGATGGGAGTTTTGAAGCCGCTTCATTCAGATCGCCTCAAGGTTTGCTTTATGATTCAGGAAAACTTTACGTGGCGGATAGTGGAAATCACGCGCTGCGTTTGATTAATTTTAAAGAAAAAACTGTTACCACACTTATTGGCTCAGGGCAAAGAGGTGAAATTATAGGTAATGGGGAAGATTTAGTTGATGCGAAAAGTCTTGATCTTTCTTCTCCAAGTGGCCTTGAGTTCTTCCCTGATAAAAGCCATATAGCTATTGCTAATCCTGGAACACATCAAATTCTTTCCTACGATTTAAACAAAAATACTGTCTCTGTCATTGCGGGCAATGGTTATAAGGGTATTGAAGACGGAAAATACCCAGAGAATTCTTTGTCACAAACTTCTGATTTATCAGCTTTTGCCCATAAGCTTTATTTTCTTGATTCAGGCACTTCTTCGTTCCGTGTACTTGATGAGAGTGGGAATGTGAAAACTTTGATCGGAACAGATTTGGCAAATTCTGGGCATGTGAATGGTGATAAAAGTAAAGCCCTAATGCAACATGCGCTGGGCCTTACTGTTGATGATACCGGCGCCTATATTTCTGATAGCTTTAATCATGTGATTCGTAAATATGATCTTTCTTCGGGACAATTGCGCGATTTAGTCGGCGCTGGTAAAAGGGGTGATAATCTCGCAAAGCCGGCTCAGTTTGATCAACCAGACGGTATTATCAGTGTGCTTGACCGCTTTTATGTTGCCGATTCTAACAATAATCGTGTGCTGATGATTAACCGGGGCAGCCTTAACGCTGAGATCCTAAACATCATTCCGCCTTTAAAATTACCGAAAGAGGGCTTTTTGCAATATCTGCCTAATCTACAAAAAAACGTGCCCATTACTTTAAAAACCGACACAGAAATTGCGCTAAAAATTAACCTGAATAATGGCTGGAAAATCAATGAATTAGGGCCGAGCTTTATAAATTTGTTAGAAATGGTTAATGATAGTGAAGCTAATTTAATCAGCAGTTTTGACTGGCATTCGGTGAAAACAGCAGAAATGAAATTGCCCAAATTAAAAAGCTCAAAAACCTATTTACTGCAAGGCTCCATCTATTTCTGCGAAAACAAAAAAAATGCGTTGTGCTATGTAAAAAGCTATGAGCAAAAACTTGATACTAGCGATGGAGAAAAAGCCACTGAGGTTGAAATTAAGCTGGGTTATTAACGTCTCTCACAACCAATGGCCAAAATATTTTTGACTGAACGAGATAAATTAAGTATAATAGGGGCTTCAATTAATTTTTAGTTTACAAATATAATTATGAGCGAGAGCCCTTTTAGAGTTGGAAGTGTTTGGGAAAATTGGTTTAATAGACCAGACGAAGAAGAGATTAAAGAAAAATTCTCGATTGATAAAACCTTCGAATACACTATCCCTCCTCATAATTCCCCCCCGGGATATAAATTATGCTATCTAAAACCTGGTAATGATATTTTAGGCACAGCAACGGATAAGGGTGGTAAAAGTGGAAGTGAAGAAATCAGAGCGGAGCGTGGCAAGCAGTATCAATGGAAAAAATCTGTAGTTAATTCTCCACTTAAGGTAAAGGAAGCTACAGACGTTATCAATTTTAATGAAGTTGTAACAAGCTTTTTGCAGAGAGGGTTGCTTAAGCTTCCGATTCGTGCTGACGAGAATAATGTTTCCGCAGATCCTGAATTGGCTCCTGAAGTGATTTTTCTTAGGAATGGCTGGGGTAGTATAGATATTGCTTCAAGATATTTAAGGGGAGAACCAGGAGGAGGGCTCCATCTTGATCAATATAAAAGAAGAGAATTTTTGAGAAAAAAAATCGAACAATTTGCCGGTAGAAGAGATGAAGATAATATTAAAACAGAGCTAAAAAAAGAAGGCTGGGCAGAGTCAGATATAAAAGATTTTTTAGAAATTCAAAGACACGCTAACCACTCTTTCGAATACGAAGTTTCGCCAAACAAAGAATGCAAAAAAAGTTATAAGAATTTATTAAATTCCAAAACACTACTTGGCCCTGGGAGGAGACACGCCCAAATTTCTTTTCTTCCTGAGATTGAAACTAGACACGAGGAAAAAGCAGGAAGGCTTCAGCTTGGTGAACCTATAAGAAGTAATTACGCGGATGGAAGCTTATATACTCAGGAAGTAAAAAGGCGAACTCTGTTACGCCAAACTCTCGCAGATGCCTTAGTGTTAGCAGCCATAAGTGGTAATGATGATATAAATCCAAGTAATATCCTGATTGTTTTGAATAGAGATAGTTCGGGAAGGATAGAAGAGAGATGTGCGGGTATAGATGCAGGTAATGCCTTTAATCGATTAATTAAATTAACAGGTACTGTACAAGGGCTTGGCGAAACAGCAACAGAAAGGCTGGGGGGAGGACTAGTACATCCTGACAATCGTATTTTAGATTTTTTTAATCGAGAAACTGTAGCAGCCTCACCCTTGGAAGATAGAAGAAGCAAGCTCTGGAGAGATTATATTGGTGTTGTTCCTTCGCAGGAAGTATTAGATTCTCTTAAAAGATTCTCGATTTCTGAATGTTATGATCTTGCTGAAGAATCTATGAAAAAGGCTAAAGAAGAAATCTTTACTTTGATCATGCATGTTAATAGGCAGAATAGCTATTCCAGTAACATTAGCGCAGTTAATAGAAAATTAAATTATATACGAAAACGAAACCAAATTACCTTAATCTTAGATTCTCTTAATCAACTCTGCCACAATTGCGATCTTGAGAGAATAGAAAAAGAGAAAATAGAACAAATTTTTGACACCGACCCCAATTCTATTAATCCTATAACGCACCAAAAAGAAACAGAACTTATGGAGCTTTTGGAAAAGATTTTTGATCAAATAGCTCAGGAGTTTGTCAACAAAAATATTAGTGATGCTAAGAAAGTTGCGGAAATCATGGAAGACCAGCTCTTGTTAAATAAAGCAGCGGAGTTGATCGTATCGGACAAATTGGGTGATCCTACACTAACCGAAAATGATAAATTAAAACAGCTCCTCAAAAACCCAGCCAAAACCCAATGGATTAAAACCCATGCGGAGCACCCAGCTTTTGAAGGCTCTGCTGCTGATTATATTAGAGAGCAGGTGCGTATAAAAAATGTTGGGCGCCCATTTAAGCCAACCAAAATAGAAAGCATTATACAAAGCATAACGGGTGGAAAAGATAAGGAGTTAGCGCAAAAGAAAGAAGAACAGGGAAAAACAAGAGCTGATTTAGAAGTGGCAAAATTAAGGAAGCTTACCACTACTGGCCCTGTAGATCTCCATCTTAGTAGCAAAAAGAAGATAAGCGCTGTGAAAGAGGTAATAGTCAAAGATAAAAGCTGGGCGGAAATCGTAAGAGAAAAAAGAGAAGGGCAGGGGAATGTTCTTAATCAAATTTTTTCAAAACCAACTCCGGGAAAGCTGTATGTTTATGATAGTTTTTCAAGCACCGAAAAGGCGAGCGGAGAAATAATTAGTCAAAAATTAATGCTGGCAACATATAAGGCTTTGCAAGCAGCAAATAATCGTTTGCCAAGCGGCGCTAAAAAATTAAGCTTGCAGGATGCATTAGATATTTTTGAGATAGCACGAAAGTTTAATGGGTTTAAAAATACCTTTAAGCAAGAAAATGAAGTTAAAGATGAAGAAGGAATTTGGGAAGTTGCGATAGGAGATGGTTCTAGTAAAAGGGCAATTAGAATAACCAAATCTCACGCCTTATTTTCGGAAAAATTTCAGGAAGCTTGCAAAGAATATGGCCTCTTCACAGTTTATGAAGAAAAAAGCCAAAAAAAAGGTAATACCAAAGGCAAGGATGAAGAAAAAGCCACAAAGAAAATTGTTGGTATGCGTTCAAAGCGGGTGCCCGAGGCTTGGTGTGAAGAGCTTAAAAATATGGGTGAGACTAACTTTGAAGAAGTTACTGAAAAGCTGCTTACTGAAGAGAAAAATAAAAAGAATGGAAGCAAAGGGCGCTAGATTTATTTCAAACTTATTCATCATCTTTTTATCATCCTTTTTAAACAAAATTTACTTCTTTTTTAGTTTTGGGTTTTTATCATTGCGCCATCTATTCTAAACCAGAAAAATCAAGGCTTTAGAGCATCCTCAAATTCTCCTAAAAAACCAAATAAAAGTAAAAATGTTAGCAAAAAAACCAGCCTCATTGCCTGTGGAAGAACAGGTAGATCACGTAGTAAATACTTCATATTCTTCTGATTCGATCAAAGTTTTAAAAGGCCTAGAAGCTGTTAGAAAAAGGCCAGGCATGTATATCGGGGACACTGATGATGGCAGTGGTCTTCACCACATGGTTTACGAAGTTGTTGATAACGCAATTGACGAAGCTCTCGCCGGGCATTGTAATGAAGTTTTAGTAGCTTTAAATGCTGATGGCTCAGTCACTGTGCGTGATAATGGACGTGGTATTCCAACTGACATTCACAAAGAAGAAGGCGTTTCGGCCGCGGAAGTAATAATGACACAGCTTCACGCCGGTGGTAAATTTGATCAAAACTCTTATAAAGTTTCTGGTGGTTTGCATGGTGTGGGCGTATCCGTCGTAAACGCTCTTTCTGATTGGCTAGAACTTACTATTTGGCGCGATGGCCAAGAGCATTTTATGCGCTTTGAACATGGAGATGCCAAAGCACCGCTGAAGGTTATTGGCGAGGCAAAGGGCCGCAAGGGCACCCAAGTTACTTTCCACCCTTCCCATCAAACTTTCTCTAATGTTACTGAATTTAGTTTTTCAACGCTTGAACAACGCCTACGTGAGCTTTCTTTTCTTAATTCCGGTGTAAAAATCCTCTTAAAAGATTTGCGCGCAGAAGAACCAAAAGAAGTTACATTACTTTATGAAGGTGGTGTTGAGGCTTATGTAAAATTTCTTGATAAAAGTAAAAACGCTTTGCATCAAACCCTTAGTATTGCTGCTTCTGACAAGATTAGCGGTATCAGTATGGAGCTTTCCATGCAATGGAATGATAGCTATCACGAAAATGTTTTGTGTTTCACCAACAATATCCGCCAGCGCGATGGTGGAACTCACCTTGCTGGCATGAAGGCCGCGCTTACTCGTACCATAAATAATTACGCTTCCGACAATAAACTTTTCAAAAAAGACAAAATTGTTCTAAGTGGTGATGATGTGCGCGAAGGCTTGACAGCAGTGCTTTCAGTTAAAGTTCCTGATCCAAAATTTTCTTCACAAACCAAAGATAAATTAGTTTCTTCAGAAGTAAGAACGCATGTTGAGGCTTGGGTTAATGACAAATTAGCGCAATGGTTTGAAGAACGGCCAGCTGATGCTAAAGCAATTGTAGGTAAAGCAGTTGAAGCAGCACAAGCTCGCGAAGCCGCAAGAAAAGCGCGTGAATTAACCCGCAGAAAATCAGCCCTAGAGGTTTCTAATCTGCCTGGAAAATTGGCTGATTGCCAAGAAAAAGATCCGGCTTTGAGTGAACTTTTTATCGTTGAAGGAAATTCCGCCGGTGGCTCTGCAAAATCAGGGCGCGATCGTAAATATCAGGCGATTTTACCAATCCGTGGAAAAATCCTGAATGTAGAAAGGGCGCGTTTTGATAAAATGTTATCGTCAGCGGAAATAGGAACAATGATCACCGCGCTTGGCACAGGAATTGGCGCTGAAGATTTTGATCCGGCAAAAGTTCGTTATCACAAAATAATCATCATGGCCGACGCCGACGTTGACGGTTCTCACATCAGAACATTATTGTTAACATTTTTCTTCCGCCATATGCCAAAACTAATAGAGCATGGCTTTTTATATATTGCCCAGCCGCCGCTTTATAAAGTGAAAAAAGGCAGCAGCGAAGTTTATTTAAAGAATGAACAAGCCTGGCAAAATTATATTATCGACAACGCTCTTAATAATGCCGTTTTGAAATCAAAAGCTGGAGATAGAACGGGCGCTGATTTGCATGATTTTGTTACTAAATTGGGAAAATTTTCTCATTTAATTCATGGTCTTTCGCGTGTAATCCCTGCCGAAATTGCTGAGAATTTAGCTCTCGCTGGTGCTTTCGATAAAGCTTGGATTAATGATAAAGCTAAAACCAAGGATTTAGCAGCAAAAATTGAAAAAATTTTCCAAATTTCTGGTGATGAAGAGGTTGCCTGGAGCTGCTCTATTACTGAAGAAGGAGATATAGAACTGGCCAGAGAAACACGCAGTGTAAAAACACCTTATTTGGTTAAAAGAGTATATTTTGATCTGCCAGAAGTTATGGCAATTGCTCAAATTAAAGAGCAAATTTCTGATGATTTTGCTTCAACAGTAAAATTCATTCGTGGTGAAGAAGAGCGTGCCACTAGCAAGCCGCTTGAATTGATGAATATCATTCTAGAAGCGGGTAAAAAAGGCGTTACAATTCAGCGCTTTAAAGGTTTGGGCGAAATGAATGCTGAACAACTCTGGGAAACTACGCTTGATCCAGCTAACAGAACTTTATTACAGGTTAAAGTTGAGCAATATGACGAAGCTGACCAAACTTTCTCAATTCTAATGGGAAATGTAGTTGAACCGCGGCGTGATTTTATCCAGGAAAATGCTCTAAAAGTGGTAAATCTTGACGTATAGAAATTGCTTAAGCGAAAGTTTTTAAAAGCTGGGAAGAAAAATTATGAAAAAAAATGACGAATTTTTCTCCTCAGCGCTGATAAATCTTAAAGAGAAAAGCCTTTATCGCAGCCTTATTACCTCTGATGCTGTTGACTCCACGACAATCAAACGGGATGGCAAAAATTTTATCTCTTTTTGCTGTAATGATTATTTTTCCCTCTCCCAAAATCCTGAAGTAAAAAAAGCCGCTATTGCTGCGATAAAAAAATATGGGATTGGTGCGCGTGCCTCGCGTTATATTACGGGCAATAATTCTCTTTATAAAAAATTAGAGCAGAAAATTGCGCGCCTGAAAAGTTGTGACGATGCAATTATTTTTTCTTCAGGTTATGCTGCCGCTATTGGTGTGCTCCCAGCCTTGGTTGGCGAAGGTGATTTGATTATCTCTGATAGATTAATTCATTCTTCTTTGATTGACGGAGCAAAGCTTTCCTCAGCTAAATTATTGCGCTTCAAGCATAATGATATCCTACATTGTCGTGAGATTTTAACAGAAAATCGCAAAAAATTTGCGAAATGCTTAATCATTACTGAGACAGTATTTTCAATGGATGGCGATGTAGGGAAAATTCTAGAGTTGTTAGAACTAGCTAAAGAATTTGAATGTTTGCTTCTTAGCGATGATGCCCATGGTTTGGGGCTAAATCTTTTTTATAAAGAAAAAATCGCCGCCAAAAATCATTTGCAAATGGGAACTTTTTCTAAAGGCGTTGGAGCACTAGGCGGGTATGTTTGCGGTGATAAAATCCTAATTGATTATCTTAGAAATTTTGCCAAATCAGCAATTTATTCAACTGGCCTTCCACCCTGTATTCTAGCGGCTTCGCTTGCTTCTTTAAAAATAATTTCTGAAAAAAAATTAGCGAAAAAAGTTTTAGAAAATGCTTCTTATTTTTGTGAGCTTTTAAACTTGCCAAAACCGCAATCAGCAATTGTTGTAATACTTATTTATGACAATAAAAAAGTTATAGAAATTGCTAAAAAAGTTGCGAAAAAAGGTTTTTTAATTTCAGCAATAAGGCCTCCGACGGTTGAGCCAGGCAAGTCTAGATTACGAATTACATTTTGTGCCAATCACAAAAAGAGCCAAATCAAAAAATTGGCGGAAGTGTTGTTGGCTATAAAATATTCCGATGAAAATAAATAATTCACAAACCAACCAAACAAAAGAACATATAGTTGCCACCTTGCGGGCGTTGAGCTCAGATGAATCAATACAGGCTGAATTTAGTGATGACCAAAAAAATAATTTTTTTGATTGGAGCCAAAATTTAATCATCGACGAAAAGAAAATTTTGTTGCCGCAAATTGAAGCTAGTGAATTTTTTTCGCTGCAGAATTTAAAAAGGCGCCATCGAGCTGCTGTAGATATGGCTGCATGCTATCTTCTTTTTCATGATCAAAAAAAACACCAGCATAAAAATTTAGGCCCGGAAGAACAAAAATTTTTTGATGAATTTGAAAAAATTCGTGTCTTGGCCAATGTAAAAAATTCTTACCGAGGTGTTGTAAAAAATGTTTTATGCAAAATAGAAGATGACATTTTTAGCGGCTCCAGCAGCCTTTCTTTAATTTTACTTAATGAAATTTTTTCGGAAGAAATATTATCAAAAACCAAAAATTATTCTTTAGATCTAGAAAAAAAATGCGGCAAAGAAATTGCTGATGAGATTAAAGCTTTAGCAAAAAAAATTTCTGATCAAGAGCTTTTTAGTAAAGGCGTGGTAAGGGTTCTTGATATGTTAAGGCAAAAAAATGAAGTGGCAGAAAAAGAGAAAAAACAACAAGATAAAAATCAAAAATCGCAAAATAATTTAATTAATTTTGGGCAAGAAAATATTGATGCTAAAAGTGATCACGATTTTAACCAAAACCAGCCTGAAGAAAATTCTACACAACAAATAGAGCAAAATCAGTTGGAGAAAATTTCTGATTTCAAGGAAGATGATAAAGGTGGTGATGTTAGTGTGAAGCTAGATAAGTCTAGGGCTGAAACGGATAAAATAGAATTTAAAAACCCTTATAAAATTTTTACTAACAAGTTTGATGAGATAATTTTTCCGCAAAAATTGATTGATAAAAACGAGCTAGAATTTTTACGCGACCAGCTGGATTTAAAGCTAACCAAGCTTAAGGGCATTTCCAAAAAGATGAGCTTAAAATTGAAAAGAAAATTACTTTCCAAGCGCGCATCTTTTTTAGAATATGATGCATCACGTGGAATTCTTGATCGTAAAAAACTGGTGAGATTATTGATTGATCCGCTTTTGGAGGATATCTGGGTCAATAACAAAACTCATGAATATCAAGATACGGCATTAACAATTTTGCTGGATAATTCAGGTTCAATGCGCGGCAATCCTATTGTTATGAGCGCTATGGCCTGTGAAATTATTGCAACCATTTTAGAAAAATTTTCAGTTAAAACTGAGATAATTGGCTTTACGACTGCAGATTGGAAGGGGGGGCGTGCCCGTAAATTATGGGAATCTTTTGGACGCCCGCGCAATCCAGGCAGGCTTAATGAACTGCGCCACATAATTTATAAACATTTCAACCAAAATTTTAAGAAGGCGAAAATTAATTTAGGTTTGATGTTAAAAGAAGGCGTGTTGAAGGAAAATATTGACGGTGAAGCTTTGCTTTTCGCACGCTCACGTTTGATGCAACAAAGTGAAAAAAGGAAAATTATGTTGGTAATTTCTGATGGCACGCCGATCGATGATTCAACGGCTCTGGCAAATGATGGTGATATTCTTTCTGATCACTTGCGCCATGTGGTTAACAGAATTGAAAAACAATCAAAAATCGAAATTGTAGGCATCGGCATTGGTCATAGTACTGATGACTTCTACAGAAATTCAATTACCATAAAAAGCCTAGAAGAATTGGGGGATGTTATGATAGAAAAAATTACTGCTTTGCTCTAAAATCTTGACTTCAGAAATAGCATAAAATTTTGTTGTCCATCTGTGTTCATCATTAATTTTCCTTCAAAAAATGCTTAAGAAATTTTACCGCCACTCGTATAGCCAAAGAAAAAAATTGAGCATTAAATTTTTAACTTACTGCACTCTCGCCGGATATCTCTTCCTTTCTTCCATCGTCGTTTTTTTTGCTTACCGTGCTTATGATTCTTATTTAAAGAGAAAGCGCTTGGAAATGGAGGCGGCTACTTATGAGCTTGAAATGAATTTTGTTAATTTGCTTGGCTACGCTGAATCTTTTCTTGGCCATATAAGTCACCAAATCAGTGTTTCTAAGCCTTTAACTAATAAAAGAGTTTATGAAATTCTTGGCTCTTTTTCTCAAGAACAGCAAAGCTATAATGCTTTAAAAGATGTTCTAACAGTTGATATGTTTTACTGGATTGATGCCAATGATTATCTGATTGCAAGCACTGAAGGGTTGGTTCCAAGCCAGATTAGTTTATCAAAGCGCGAATATTTATCTAAGACAAAAATTGAGCCGTGGAAAATTCATACTGGACGCGTCACTATTGGTGCTATGAGTGGCCAATATGTTCTTCCCGCGGCAATTGGTGTGCTTGATGCTCGCGATGAATATTTAGGAACGGCGGTTGTTAGCTTCCAAGTGCGTAATTTGATGGAAAGATTCAAACAACTTATTGCGCGTTATAAAATTGATTTTGCTATACTGGACGAGAACAGCAAAATGCTAATGGAATCAGAAGAGGGCCTTGTTGCAAGGGCTAATGATTTGTTTGGAGAGCTAAAAATTTCTAATGAATTGGCTAATCAAGAAATGATCTCTGATTTTTCTCCGCTAAAAAGTAATGGCCGATATGTTATGATTCGGAATGTAGAGAAATATCCTTATAAAATTTTAGTTAGTTACAAAAATAATTTGCTTGTTTACGAACTATTTTTTGAAGTTTTGCCGCACTTGATTGAATTTTTAATTATCACTATTTTCTTTGCGACAATAGTGGTTTTTTTACATTCTTCGAAAAGAAAAAATGTAATAGTTTAAGTTTCGCTAATAGGGCAGAAAAATATGTAAGGTAGCATTTTTTTTGCGAATGAAATTTGCTCTTACTTGAGAAGTTTTTTTAGCTTATGAGATGGCATTTCTGTTGAATAGCATAGCAACCAAAACAGCCGGGAATAAATTTCTTGTCATTTTCTTTTCCCAAAAATAGTTTCTTAAATAACGCTTTGTTTAAAAGCTTAATTGACTACTCCTTATACAAATTAGCGCCGGAGTGGTTCAATTTTAGTGAATTGATAAAATTTCAACAAACAACTTAAAGTATTATGAAAAAAATAATCGCTATAACTTCTCTTGTCGCAATTTTTGCCGCTCCCCAAGCTTTCGCAAAAACTGAAGGAAATTACGCTTCAGCAGATGTTCTTTATAACAGAGGAAAATTTAGCGAAAGACAAAGCAATGGCTCATACATTAAGTCAAATTCTGATGATGCTGGTTGGGGCCTTTCTTATAAACATGCTTTTAACAGAGATAAAACGTTTGTAGCGCCTGGAGTCTTTGGCGAAATTAACAACTCAAAAGTTAACGTTAATGACACTGCAAGAACAACCATTGATCTTAGAAATCGTTATGGATTGGTCGTTAATGCTGGTTATGATCTAGAAGATGATTTGGCTGCTTATTTGGTTGGTGGCTGGTCATTCTTTAACTATAAATCAAACAATAATAATGGTGAAGTAATCCACCATGGCACAAGCAGCTGGTTTTATGGAGTTGGTCTAAGAGCAGACTATTCTGAACGTGTTTCATTCAGCCTTGAATATAATACACAAACTGCTCACATCAAAGGTGCATCAGTAAGCAAGAGCGAAGTTGATTACGATACTGTAAAACTTGGATTAAATTATAAATTTTAATTAATCTAAGAAAATGCTTAGTAAGCCTGCCTACCTTGCGGTGGGCAGGCTTTTTTTTCACTTACCAAAAAACCCTTTATGAAAAAAAAGCTCAAAATTTTGTTATTACTAGCAATTTCTTTCTCACTTATATTTTCATTAATTTCTTGTACATCTTATCGTCCCGTGCTTGATCAAAATGCAAAATATCTTTCTGTGAGTGAAAAAGAGGCTGAAAAGGATATAGGAATTTGTAAGGATGAAGCGGAAGAATATCTTACAAAGTATAAAGCAGAGCATGCTACAAAGGAGGTGGGGCGTAGCACTATTTGGGGAAGCATTTTTGGGGCAATTACCGGATTAATTTGGGGACAAAATTTGCACTCAACGCTGGTAGGCACAGCTGTTGGAGGTGGAACAGGAGCAGTATTAGGTGGCGCTTCAGTAGCAGGCGAAGGCACTATTACTCCTGATCAACTTAAGCAACGTTACATCAGCAATTGCTTAGCAAGAAAAGGTTATTCAGTGATTGGCTGGATATAAAAAATAATCTCATAAAACAATGAAACTACCAATAGAGCGCGTTGAGGCAAACGCCATGTTTGAAAAGGGAATTATAGTTATTGGCTCACAGGGCAGTTGGTATCGCCCATATCATGCAGCTGTTGTGGAAGAGAAAGCAGGCCAAGACATGGTGGGAGTTCTACACGCAACCACTGCTAACCAAGGCCCAGTGACTTCTCCAGCCTCCGATCAAGGTGCAGAGTTTTTTACCCAAAAAGGAGTGGTAGCATTTAAAATAAGTAATCCCGATCTAAATGAAAATTTCATAGCTGAGCTGGAGAAGACTGATCTGAATTTTAAAGTCTCAAAATCCGTTACCAGCTACATAAAAGATTTTTTTTATTCAGCTGCTAGATTTTTTGGCTCAGCGGCGCAAGAAGAGGCCGTTGCTGAATCAATTGCCAAATATTTTTTCAAAAATCACGCTTCAATAGCCAATCCAGATAAAAGCGAATCGAAAATGTATTGTTCGCAGTTTGTTTATCAAAGCATGCAAAATGCTACTATGATTGAAACTGTGGGTGAAAAAAATTTAGGTCTGAATCAAAGAGGTCTTATCACTGAAACTTTTGAAGATTGGAGGTCAAAGCATATTGAGCAAATCAGAGGGGCGGTAAGAGAATTCCCTGAAGAATTGCGCCACATTTCTTCAGCTGTTTCACCAAAAAGACTGACTGGTTTTTTAGAGTCTCTTGCTGATAAAACGCAGGAGCGCGAACAAGGAAAGTCCGCCCATTTACCATCAGATAAACCGGGTTTCTTTTCTAAAATTTGGCAAGGAGTTAAAAGTGTATTTACTTCCAAGCCTGTGGAAGAACAACCATTAATAACAACTTCTACCCATAGTCTTGATGAATTAGGAGAATTACATCCTGAAGAGCGCATGGAAACAGCAAAAAAAGAGGCGGAGATGGTTGTAAAGCAGCTTAGAAATCAAGCAAATGCTGCGGAAGTTATTGGCGCTTTGAGTAAGGCTGTTCAAGACCCTTCTCATAATAAAGGGGCTAGTAGATGATTAATTTCAGTAACTAAAATTATATTCCTGCTTTTTCAGCTTGAGAAAGCTTTTAAACTAATCCAGCAAATGAAATATCTTTCCTATAAACAGAAAAAAAATCATAACGAACTTTTTGTTGAAAACGTGACAATCAGCGAAATTGCTGCTTCTGTAGGCAGCCCATTTTATTGTTATTCAAAAAAGACTTTAGAAGAAAATTTTAATAATTTTTCCCAAGCTTTCGCCAAAAATAAAATTTCCGATTACAAAATTTGCTACGCAATAAAAGCCAATTTTAATTTAAGTCTGGTGAAAATTTTATCATCACTTGGGGCCGGAATTGATGCGGTTTCAGCGGGTGAAATTTTTCGTGGAATTAAGGCAGGAATTGATCCTAAGAAAATCGTATTTGCTGGAGTTGGAAAAACGCGCGATGAAATTGAATATGCGCTAAAAAATGGGGTTGAAGAATTCTCAGTTGAGTCGATTCCTGAAATGTTTTTGCTCAATGAAGTTGCCTGTAACCTTAATAAAAAAGCCAAATTTAGTTTACGCGTAAACCCAAATGTTGATGCTAAAACTCATGATAAA
>CAZCWN010000038.1:0-15103 GCA_964502375.1 uncultured Rhizobium sp.
AACCTAGGATTTGCTTGAATCGGTTGGCAGGAGCCTAAACGCGACTGGGGTTAATATTATTATTAGACCATAAATAATAATCGCTCTCACCAAAACTTGTGATTGAATTTAATTACAACGACACGGATTATAGCGCCCCCACCCTTTCTTTTTCACTTATTAAATTCCAAACGAAAACATGGCTAAAACTCTTTACGATAAAATCTGGGAATCGCATTTGGTTTGTGATGACAACTCTTCAAGCACTATTTATGTGGACCGCCAGCTGATTCATGAAGTAACTTCTCCACAGGCTTTTGAAGGTTTGCGTTTGAAAAACAGAAAACCAAGAAGGCCAGAAGCACATTTAGCAGTTGCTGATCACAATGTACCTACAACAGTGGCTGATAGACATCACGGAACTAGCGGTATCAAAGATCAAACCTCACGCATTCAAGTTGAAACTTTGGAAAAAAATTGTGCCGAATTCGGTATTCGTTATTTTAATTTAGACGACAAAAAACAAGGCATTGTCCATATTGTTGGCCCCGAACAAGGCTTAACACAGCCAGGCATGGTTATTGTTTGCGGCGATAGCCACACTTCTACCCATGGCGCTTTCGGCGCTCTAGCTTTCGGTATCGGAACCTCAGAAGTTGAACATGTTTTAGCCACTCAAACTCTTATCCAAACACGCGCCAAAAACCTTTTGGTTAATGTTGAAGGAAAATTAGGCAAAGGTGTCAGCGCCAAAGATATTGTGCTGGCCATTATCGGAAAAATCGGCACGGCGGGCGCAACTGGGCATGTTATTGAATATTCTGGCAACACCATTCGTGATCTTTCCATGGAAGGACGCATGACTATTTGTAATATGTCAATCGAAGCTGGAGCCAGAGCAGGGCTAATCGCCCCCGATCAAAAAACTTACGATTATTTAAAGGGCCGCCCGTTATCTCCACAGGGCGCAGATTTTGATAAGGCAGTACAATATTGGGAATCGCTAAAATCTGAGGCTGGCGCCAAATATGACACAGAAATCCATCTGCGCGCTGAAGAAATCGCACCGCAAGTTACCTGGGGAACTAGCCCGGAAGACGCTTTACCAATTACTGAATCTGTTCCCTTCCCAGAAAGCTTTCATGATAAAGGCAAGCGGGAAGCAGTTAGAAGATCTTTAGAATATATGGGCCTGAAAGCTGGCATGCCCCTTGAAGAAATCGTCATCGACAAAGTTTTCATCGGCTCTTGTACTAATGGCCGAATCGAGGATTTTCGCGAGGCAGCGGCAATTGTTTCTGGTAAAAAAATTGCTAAAAACATCAAACTGGCCATGGTAGTTCCGGGCTCTGGTTTGGTAAAAGAACAAGCAGAAAAAGAAGGATTGGATAAAATTTTCACCGAAGCAGGGTTTGAATGGCGTGAGCCCGGCTGCTCAATGTGTTTAGCCATGAATGCTGATAAATTAGAATTTGGTGAAAGATGCGCTTCAACTTCTAATCGCAATTTCGAAGGTCGCCAAGGCCGCGGCGGTCGCACTCATCTCCTAAGCCCGGTTATGGCAGCAGCAGCAGCAATTACTGGCCATTTAGTGGATGTAAGGAAGCTTTAGCTATCTATGTTTTTTAATCATCGGCAAGAAATCATCACGCGCAATTATGATGTCGCCGGCTCTGGCTTCGCGCCACTGCCCACAAAATTGCCGCCTAAACTTGCCGATGATCATAAATTCCACTGGACGATTGGTTTAGTAAAAGATCTCTGCGCTGTTTTTTATTCAATTTTTCTTGCTTCAATTGGCTATGGGATCTTGCTAGTCATGATCGCATTTAAAATGGAAACGCACATTAAGAATGAAATTCTAATGTCACTTTCTGCAGCCACTCAAATTGGAGCTGGCGTAATTTTCTCTCGCTTTCTTCCTTCCATTGGCCGCAAAGCCGGCATAATTAATGGCATTTATTTTGGCTCAATTGTCTCAGCCATCTGCGCTTTGCTAACTTATTTTTATCCCGGATATTTATTGTGGCTGTTGATAATTTTCGGCCTTGGCACTTCTCTTTTTATATGTGGCGTAAGCCGTAACACTATAATGATCAATCTAGCGCCGCCCCATATGCGCGCTGTAATTATCTCTATCGGAACAATGTTGGTTGCAATCGGCAACAGCCTTGGGCCAGTAATATTAAGCATAATTCAAACCCACGATCACTTTATCACTTTTTTATTGGCCTCTTCCTTCTATTTGGCTTCAATGCTGCCTTTATCTAGGTTAAAAAAAATTGATAGCGATAATCCAGAAGAGAAAAAACTCAGCATTTGGCGCTATATTAGAGCTTCGCCTAAAATAATGTTTGCCAGCTTCGCGGTGAACTTTTCTACCTCTTCGGCCACTACATTTTCTATCATTTATGGAATCAAAATTGGCATGCCTCCAAATCAAGCTTCCTTGCTGGTTTCCGTTCTGCTTTTTGGCACTATTTTTTCAATTCCCGTGGGCTATTTAGCTGATATTGTAAATCGCCGCCTAATGATGCTCTCTTGTGCTGGTTTGGCTTTTATTTGCGCCAGTTTGCTCTTTTTTAATCACGAGCAAGAAAGAATTTACACTCTGCTATTTTTAATGTTTGGCTTCTTAGCTGGCGTGAAAGTTCCGGCAATGGTTTTGGTCAACGAAAAATATAAACCAACTCAGCGCCTGGCTGTAAATAGTGTATTTTCGCGCATGGGACTGATTGGTAATATTTGCGGGCTTTTTTGTACGGGCAGCCTTATGAAACAAATGGGGCCAAATGGATTATGGCTTTCAATCTCTACAATTTTATTTCTGTTTTTGCTTTTTTGCTCCGTCCATTATTATAGAAAAATTAAGCGCAAAGAATTTAATCTGCGGAAATTTTCTTTCCTTCACAATCCCAATCGAAACGAGCTATTACCCGACATTTAAATGAAATTCTTCAAAAAAATCTTCTGCCGAAAAAAACGCGCTATCGTTGCCTACGTTAACTTACATGGAGTTATTGGCAAAGATTCAAAATTTAATCCTGGCCTTAATTTTGAGAGCGCAGCGCCTCTTATCAAAAAAGCTTTTGAATTAAAAAAATCTCAAGCCGTGGCAATTGCTGTAAACTCGCCGGGCGGCTCCCCTGTTCAGTCCGAGCTTATTTATAACTATATTCGCGAACTCTCTGTTGAGAAAAAAATTCCCGTTTTCACTTTTGCCCAAGATGTTGCCGCGTCAGGGGGCTATTGGCTTCTCCTTTCAGGAGATGAAATTTATGCCCATAATTCCTCTATTGTCGGCTCAATCGGCGTGATTTTTTCTAGTTTTGGTTTTGTTGATTTGATTAAAAAAATCGGCGTTGATCGCCGTGTTTACACTGAAGGAAAAAATAAAGCGATTCTTGACCCATTTTTGCCAGAAGAAACAGAAAATATTGAGATTCTAAAAAGCGCCCAACATGATATTTTTGAAAGCTTTAAGGCTTTAGTAAGATCAAGGCGCGGTGACAAATTAAAAGACGCAGATGATAATATTTTCACTGGCGCATTTTGGTCTGGAAAAAAATCATGCGAGCTTGGCTTGGTTGATGGAGTGTCTGATTTGCGCAGCAAAATGAAGGAAAAATTCGGCTCTGATGTCTGCCTTGTGCCCATCGCCAATAAAAAAGGATTACTGAAAAGTCTTTTTTCAGAAAAGTCTGATACACTTAGCTCTGTAGTAAACCAACTAGAAGAGCGCCTCAATTTTAACAAATTTGGTATTTAAACTATGACCTTCTTCTCTTCCACTCTTGCCGATGTTGATCCCGTAATTGCCAAATCAATTTCAAAAGAACTTGATCGCCAGAAATATCAAATCGAATTAATCGCTTCTGAAAATATAGCAAGCCGTGCCGTGCTTGAGGCGCAGGGTTCTGTTTTCACCAATAAATATGCTGAAGGCTATCCGCAAAAACGTTATTATGGTGGATGTGAATTTTCTGATGAGATAGAGCAAACAGCAATCGACAGGCTCTGCCAATTATTTGGCGCTAAATTTGCCAATGTCCAACCCCATTCCGGCGCTAGTGCTAATATGGCAGTTTATTTAGCACTGCTACAACCTGGCGACACCATCCTTGGCATGTCCCTTGCGGCCGGTGGGCATTTAACCCATGGCGCTCAGCGCACAATCTCTGGCACTTGGTTGAAATCCGTACAATATGGCATCCGCGCTGATGACGGCCTGATTGACTTTGATCAAGTGAAAGCTCTGGCTCATGAACATAAACCAAAATTAATCGTCGCTGGCATTTCCTCTTACCCGCGCATCATTGATTGGCAACGCTTTAGAGAGATAGCTGATGAAGTCGGTGCTTTACTAATGGTTGACATGGCGCACCTTGCCGGCCTTGTCGCCGCCGGAGTTTATCCCTCACCAATTGGCGTGGCTGACATTGTAACTTCTACAACCCACAAAACCTTACGCGGGCCACGCGGGGGCGTAATTCTAACTAATAATGAAGAGTTAGCAAAAAAAATTAATTCTGCTGTTTTCCCTGGATTGCAAGGCGGGCCATTAATGCATGTAATCGCGGCTAAAGCCGTGGCGTTTGGCGAGGCACTACGCCCGGAATTTAAAACTTATGCCAAACAAATAGTTGCCAACGCCAAAGTTCTTGCTGAAGGACTAATCAAACGTGGTCTAAAAATAACTACTGGCGGAACCGATTGCCACCTGATGGTAGTTGACCTCACTCCACTTGAAACCTTGACTGGCAAAGAAGCAGAAAAAGTTTTGGAACGCGCTGGTTTAACCTGCAATAAAAATGCCATTCCTAATGATCCGCGCAGCCCTTTCGTTACTTCTGGGCTTCGTTTTGGAACAGCAGCAGGCACAACTCGCGGTTTCAAAGAAAAAGAATTTGAAAAAATAGCCGATATGATTGCTGATGTTTTGGAAGGCTTCGTCAAAAACGGCGATGAAGGTAACAAAGCTCTAGAAGAAAAGGTTAAAGCTGAAGTTGTCACCCTTTGCAAACAATTCCCAATTTATTAATCAGATAAATATATGGTCGATACAATCAAATTAGTTACTTCGAAATTTTCTCCTTACGGCCATCGCGTTGCGATGACTCTGATTGAAAAAAATATCCCTCACGAAAAAGAAGATATTAATTTAGCTAATCGGCCAGAATGGTTTGTAAAAGATGCCCCACTTAGTAAAGTTCCGCTTCTATATGTTGGAGAAAAAGCACTTTTTGAATCTATAGCAATTTGTGAATTTTTGGAAGAATCATTTCCAGAAAATCCCCTTCATCCTACTGACCCTTATATGAAAGCCTGGCACCGCGGCTGGATGGAATTTAGCAGTGCTATTTTAGCTTCAACTTTTGGTATTATTTTTTCTCAAAACCAAGCGCAATTCGATTTAAAAAAGGCTGAAACCATTGAAAAATTGGCCATCCTGGAACGCTATATGAAGTTCAGCCCTTATTTTGAGGGTGATAAATTCTGCCTAGTAGATATTTGCTTTGCCAGCGTCTTCAAACCTCTAGCTTTTATCGACAATAAATTCGCTTTAGGAATTTTTGACCTTCATAAAAAAGTTGCCTCTTACGTTGAAGGCGCCATCACTCGCCACTCCTTGAGCACAGTACTTCCACCTAATTACGACGAGTTATTTAAATCGTTTTTAGAGAGAAAAAAATCCTATCTTTTAAACCCAAATCTTAGCCTGTAACAGAGACTATTTCTGATGGAAATTCGAACGAAATTAAAAATTAAAAAACACCACGAACTTAGAATTGTCCATGGCCACCCCTGGATTTTTTCCAATGAAATCGAAAATTTTTCTGCATTAAAAACTCTAGAAAAAGGCAAAATTGTCGAAGTAGAAATCAGAAAAAATGAGCCTTTCGCCCTGGCCTATTTCAACCCTCACAGCCTGATTGCAGCACGTATTTTAACTTATGATATAAATCAAAAAATCGATGAAAATTTTTTTGCTGAAAAAATTCAGGCAGCAAAAATTTTGCGCGAAAAATTTTTTGATAAGCCCTTTTACCGTTTAATTCACTCTGAAGCTGATTTTCTCCCTGGCCTTGTAATTGACTGCTTTGGCTCTGTTTTATCTTGCCAAATTACCACTGCGGGTATAGAAAAATTATCGGAATTTTTGGTGGCAGCCCTCCAGAAAATTTTTCCCGATTCGGCAATAATTTTTAGAAATGACGTTGATGCCAGGAAGCTAGAAGGCTTGGAGCTATACGTTAAAACCATTAAAGGTGAGAGTGCTGAAAAAATCGAAATTGAAGAAAATGGTTTGAAATTTTTAATTGATGTTAATGCGGGCCAAAAAACTGGTTGGTTCTTTGATCAAAGAAAAAATCGTCAATTTATCAATACAATTGCCAAAAATTGCGATGTGCTTGATGCCTTTTGCTATCTAGGCGGATTTGGCTTAAATGCTTTGAAAAATGGTGCCAAATCAGTAACCTTTATTGATTCTTCACAGGAAGCCGCAAGTGCTATTCAAGCTAATATTTTTCTTAACAATTTAGAAAAAAATAACAGTCAGATAATTTGCGGAAAAGTTTTTGAAATTTTGGAAAATCCTGAATTTCAAAAAAACCGTTTTGACCTTGTATTACTTGATCCCCCAGCCTTTATAAAATCAAAAAAAGATTTTTTTTCTGGCTTAAAAGGCTATGAAAAATTGATTAAACTTTCGGCAAATTTAGTCAAAAAAAATGGCTTTTTAATGCTATCTTCTTGTTCTCATAACGCTTCTCTAAGCGATTTAATTTCTGCGGCTAATGATGGCTTGCGCAAGGTCGGGTGTAGAGCAAAACTGATCCGCAGCTTTGGTGCTGATATTGACCATCCAGTTAATCCCGCTTTAAAAGAAAGCGAATATTTAAAGTCGATTACTTTCCAAATTTTATGAAAATCCTTGTCACTGGCGCCCTAGGCCAGATTGGTTCTGAACTTGTTTTTGCCCTAAAAAAAATTTATGGCGAAAAAAGCGTCGTGACTTCTGATTTAAAAACGGCAGAAATTTCTGCAGAAATTTTGCCCTACGAAACCCTGAACGTTCTTGATAAATCAAGGCTTGGCGAAATTGTCAAAAAACATGATATAAAAATTATTTATCATCTAGCAGCAATACTTTCTGCTGCCGGAGAAAAGAATCCTACTTTGTGCTGGGACATTAATATGACTGGGCTGCATAATGTTTTAGAAGTGGCGCGCGAGCTTGGTGTTAAACAAATTATTTGCCCTAGTTCAATCGCCGTTTTTGGCCCAGAAACCCCACGCAACAATACTCCGCAAGAAACAATAATTTTGCCAAAAACCATGTATGGCCTTACCAAAGCAGCAGGCGAGCTACTTTGTGATTATTATGTTGCAAAATTTGGCCTTGATATTCGCGGAATTCGCTATCCTGGTTTAATTAGCTATAAAACCTTGCCAGGGGGCGGCACTACTGATTACGCGGTAGAAATTTTTTACGAAGCAATCAAAAAGAAATCTTACACTTGTTTCCTAAAAGCTGACACTGTTTTGCCCATGATGTATATGCCAGACGCTATTCGCGGCACTATCCAGCTTGCTGAAAGTGATTTTTCAAAACTAAAAAATCATTCCAACTTTAATTTTGCAGGCATAAGCTTTTCTTGTGCTGAGCTGGCAGCTGAAATTAAAAAGCATATTCCTGATTTTGAAATCAGCTATGCACCTGACTTCCGCCAAAAGATTGCGGATTCTTGGCCAAAATCGATTGATGATTCAGAAGCATGTAAACAGTGGGGTTGGGAAGCAGAATATGATTTGGAGAAGATGGTGAAGGATATGATAAAAAATCTCCGCGAAAAACTTCAGAATTAAAGAAAAATTAACTAATTGAAGAGTTGAGCCTTACTAATAAAAGCAAGGCTCTAAAGCTTTCGGGCTTTACTCTACTATTTCATAGCCTGCAAAGAAATAAGCGATTTCATTCTTAGCATTTTCTAAACTATCAGAACCATGAACCGAATTAGCCTCAATTGAAAGAGCAAGTTCTTTACGAATGGTTCCGACATCAGCATTGGCAGGGTTTGTTGCACCCATAATTTCACGATTTTTTGCCACAGCATTTTCGCCTTTTAGAACTTGCACCACTACTGGGCCAGAGATCATGAACTCTACCAAGCTCTTGAAAAATGGGCGCTCGCGATGAACTGCATAAAATTCTTGGGCCATTTTTTCAGAAAGCTGCATTCTTTTTTGAGCAACAATTTTTAGGCCTGCTTCTTCAAATTTAGCGTTAATTTTTCCAGTTAAATTTCTTTCAGTCGCATCAGGTTTGATGATCGACAAAGTCATTTCAATAGTCATATTTTTAGTATTTATAGTAATTAGAATGGAAACTCAAATGAGGGGCCGCGCAAACTAGAAAGGGAAGGCTTTTTGTCAATAAATAGTTGCCTTGCAATTGCGATCTGGAAAATATAAATTTTTCATAAATCTTTATCCAAATCCAATTAAAAAATGTCAAAAGACCAAATTTCTCTTGAGGAGCTTTTCTGCCTTATCAAAGAAAGAATAGCCGAGAAAGACCCTTATTCATACAGCTATAAACTTGCCAAAGAAGGGCTTGAAAAAATCACCCGCAAAGTTGGGGAAGAGGCTCTGGAAGTGGTAATTGCAAGCTTTGTTCATGAAAAAAAATCCGACCAAAAGTCCAAGGAAGAATTAATTGGCGAAGTTTGTGATCTCTTCTACCACACCTTGGTTTTACTGGCTTCGCAACAGATTGAATTTTCAGAAGTTTTGAATGAAGCAACCAGAAGAAATAAAGTAAAAAAATGAACTCTATAACACTTACCAACCAAGCATTAGAGCATATCCGCGGCGTAAAACAAAAACCCAATAATCACGAAAAATTTTTACGCATTTCAGTTTCTGGTGGCGGCTGCAGCGGCTTCCAATATATTTTTGAGCTTGATGATAAATTATCAGCAGAAGATATAAAAATTGTTGAAGATGGCTCCGTAGTTCTTGCCGTTACTGATCAAACCTCATTACCATTTTTGGAGGGCGCACAAATTGAGTTTGTAAAAGAACTTGGCGCCTCTTATTTCAAAGTAAATAATCCAAATGCTAAAAGTGGCTGCGGCTGCGGCAGCTCTTTTTCTATATAAATTTACACTTCATTTGAATTTAGGTTTGTAAAATTGCTATGCATCGAGTGAATCCGTCCATCCGTAATAGATTTTGGTTTTTTATCAAACCTGATGGTTTGAATCAGTTTTGATATATATATGAAATCCTTCCAACAAATTATTTTTGACCTGCAAAATTTTTGGGCCGCGCAAGGTTGCGCTGTTTTACAACCAATAGATACCGAGGTCGGCGCCGGAACCCTTCATCCAGCAACCGTTTTGCGCGCCCTTGGAAAACAACCATGGAAAGTGGCTTATGTTCAACCAAGCAGAAGGCCAACAGACGCTAGGTATGCCCAAAATCCCAACCGTTTAAGCCATTATTACCAATTTCAAGTTTTACTAAAACCCGCCCCGAAAGACATCAAAGAACTTTACATGCAGAGCCTTGATTTGATTGGCCTCAACACCAAAGAAAATGATGTGCGATTTGTTGAAGATGATTGGGAGAATCCTTCTGTAGGAGCATCTGGCTTGGGTTGGGAAGTTTGGTTCAATGGCATGGAAATCAGTCAATTCACTTATATGCAACAAGTTGGCGGCATTGAATGCGAGCTAATTTCCGGAGAAATCACTTATGGCTTAGAGAGAATAGCCATGCATATTCAAAATGTTGATTCCATCTTCGACATCAATTGGAACGGCCTGACAGGTGATAAAAAAATTTCTTACGGCGATGTTTTTAAAAAAAGCGAAATTGAAAATTCGGCGTTCATTCTAGAACACTCCGCCCCAGAAGTTTTATTTAGAAATTTTGCTGAATGCGAGCAACAATCAAAACTTCTCGCCGGAAAAAATTTACCAATTCCTGCTTACGAACAGGCTTTAAAAGCCAGCCATCTGCTTAATTTGCTTGATGCAAGAGGAGCAATTTCAGTTAATGAAAGAGCTAACTATATTGCTAGAGTGCGCAGCCTGGTTAGAACCGCATGTGAATTAGCAATGATATAAATTCGACCTTCAAATAAAAGGCTTCGCTACCATAAAATTATTGATGGCGCTGACGAAGTCAGGCTTTGAAGGTTTCAGCAAAACAACTACCAAAAACAGCAAAATATGAATCAACAACTGGAACCAATTTTTATCCTCGAAAAAATCAATATTTTCTTGAACAATATCCCTCACCTCGGGCTAATAACGGCGCTGCTTTGTGTGCTCTTTGCCTATAAAAGACTGCACATTCAATATTATTTTCTCGTTCTCACTGTTTATTTCCTAAAATTTGATTTCGGCCAATTATTTTGGGGAAGCTATTCATTCTTAGTTACACTCTTCGCGATACCGCTGTTACGTAGAAATCTGCTTACTGTTTTTATCGTTTCTATCATCAAAAAACTTGGCCTTTTGCCAAAAATTTCTGAAACCGAAAAAATCGCTCTGAGATCAGGAAATATCTGGGTTGATGGCGAATTATTTTCTGGTCGCCCTAATTTTAAATGGATTTTTGATCAAAAATATCCCCACCTCAGCGAAGAAGAACAAAGGTTCCTTAACAATGAAGTAGAAAAACTTTGTAAAATTTGCTCTGACTATGAAGTGCAAAAAACTCGCGATTTGCCCGAAAATGTTTGGCAATTTTTACGCGAGAAAAAATTCTTTGGTATGATCATTCCAAAAGAGTTTGGCGGCCTTGGATTTTCTGCTTATGCCCATAGTTGCGTGATTGAAAAATTAGCATCGCGCTCAGTAACACTGGCAATCACCGCCATGGTGCCCAATTCCCTTGGGCCCGCAGAGCTTTTATTACATTACGGCACCAAAACTCAGCGCGATTATTATTTACCTCGCCTTGCTGATGGCCGAGAACTTCCATGTTTTGCCCTAACAGAACCAATGGCTGGCTCGGATGCCACTTCCATTACTTCTGAAGGTGTTTTGTTCAAAGATTCTGACGGCGAAATCAAAATTAGAATGAATTGGAACAAGCGCTATATAACGCTTGGCGCCTATGCCACCTTAATTGGCGTGGCCTTCCAACTTCGTGATCCAGAAAAATTACTTTTTGCCAATGAAGAAGTTGGTATCACTTGTGCTCTTATTCCTAGCGATACGCCAGGTGTTCGCCAAGGCCGCAGGCATGACCCTTTGGCAACACCTTTCGTTAATTCGCCTCTTAATGGTGAGAATGTTGTAGTAGGTCTAGACGCCGTAATTGGCGGCCAAGATGGTCTAGGTAAAGGCTGGAAAATGTTGATGGAATGTCTGGCAGCAGGGCGCGGAATTTCTCTTCCTTCAACCAGCTCTGGCGGCTCTAAATTAGTGGCTCGCGCGGTTAGTGGGTACTGCGCCATCCGCCAACAATTTGGCACCGCAATCGGCAAATTTGAGGGTGTGGAAGAAGTATTAGCACGTGTGGCAGCCCGCACCTACGCAGTTGATGCTTTGCGGGCCTTCACTGCAGGTTCGGTGGATTCAGGCTTTAAGCCAGCTGTAATAACGGCGATCGCCAAATATCACGCCACCGAAATTTTCCGCCAAAATATTAATGACGGCATGGATATATTGGGCGGAAGGGCTATAATCCGCGGCCCTCGTAACCTTTTGGCAAATGCTTATTTTTCTACGCCAATTTCAATAACCGTGGAAGGCGCTAATATTATGACGCGCAGTTTGATTCATTTCGGGCAAGGCGCCATCATGTGCCATCCTTACGCCTATAAGGAAATTGAGGCTTTAGAAAATAATGATCTCAAAAATTTCGATTTGGCGTTTTTTGCTCACATTAATCATTTAATCAGCAATGTGGCGCGCTCGATACTACTCTCACTTACTCGTGGATATTTCAGAAAACCGTTTAAATGTGGTATTATCAGCAAATATGAACGAAAAATTGCTTGGGTTTCTGCCACCTTCGCTTTGCTTGCAGACATAGCATTAGCGCGCTTCGGTGGGGCTCTAAAGCGTAAGGAAAAAATTAATGGGCGCTTCGGCGACGTACTTTCTGCAATGTATATTGCGGTTTGTATCTTAAAAAAGTTTGCAGAGGAAGGACGCAAAAAAGAAGATGAGCCGTTGGTTGAATATGCTATAAAAGAACAGCTGAACAAGGCGCAGATTGCTATTAACGGCCTTTATCAAAACCTCTTTGGTGATTTTATAGGAAAGATTTTATTTTATCCTTTCGGCATATGGTCGCATTTTAATGCCTTTACCTGCCCTCCATGCGACAATTTTGATCATAAAATTGTTAAAAATTTTATTAAAAATTCCGTATTACGTGATTCACTGACTGCAGGAATTTTTATCAGCAAAGATAAAAATGATAATCTCGGCCGCATTGAACACGCTATGGCATTATATGAAGAGGCGCAAATTGCGGCTGATAAAATCAAGCTGGCCATTAAAAATAAAAGCCTGCCTCGCAAAAGAATCGAGGAACTCTTTGAAGAGGCACAGCAAAAAACAATTATTTCTCTAGAAGAAAAACAGCTTCTGCAAAATGCCGGCGCTGCTATACTAGATGCAATGCAGGTGGATGAATATTCGCTAGAGGAATATAAAAGAATTTAATTATGTCTATTCTACTAATCGATAATTACGACAGCTTCACTTACAATCTATACCACTACTTAATCCAAGCCGGTGCAAAGGACATTGTGGTTAAACGCAATGACGAAATCTCAATCTCTGATATACAAAAATTAAACCCGGAAGGAATAGTAATTTCGCCCGGGCCGTGCACACCAAATGAAGCAGGAATCTGCTTGGAAGTAGTGGAAAAATTGCAGGGAATTTATCCGATGTTAGGCGTTTGCTTAGGCCATCAAACCATAGGCCAAATATTCGGAGGCAAAGTTGTAAAAACTCATCCGATGCATGGAAAAATCAGTGAAATTTTTCATAAAAATAAAAGCCTATTCCAAGGCCTGCCCTCGCCTTTCAAGGCCACACGCTATCATTCTTTGATCATTGAAAAAGAAACTTGTCCACCAGATTTGGAAATCACTGCTGAAACTGAAGATGGCATAATCATGGGAATCCAACACAAAAAACATAAAATTTTTGGCGTACAATTCCATCCCGAATCAATTGCCTCTGAGCATGGCCACCAGATTATCCGCAATTTCTTAGATGCTATAAAATAGATGCAAAACCTCTCTTCTTTTTCCGCTGAAAATTTCGAAGAAATTTTTAATCAGATTGTCGATCTAAAAATCAGTGAAGATGAAATTAAAAAATTTTTACTGGCGTTAAATGAAGCAGGCCTGCCAAACAACGCCTTTCTTGGCGCGGTGGCTGCTTTAAAAAAACGTATGAGGAAAATTTCTGCACCAGAAAATGCTATTGATATTGTTGGTACAGGCGGCGATAGATTGAACACCCTCAATATTTCAACTGCTGTTTGTTTTGTGGTAGCCGCGGCGGGAATTCCAGTGGCTAAACATGGCAATAAAGCCATTTCATCAAACTCTGGCTCAGCTGATATTTTTTTAGAATTAGGAGTAAAAATTTCCGATAAAATTCCCGAAATTGAAAAAAATCTGCGTAAAAAAAATCTCTGTTTTTTATTTGCGCCTTTCTTTCATGAAACGCTAAAAAATCTGGCTGAAATTCGTAAAAAATTGGGTGTTCCAACGATTTTTAATTTTTTGGGCCCGCTGCTAAACCCAGCAAATACAACCTTCCATCTTATTGGCGTTTCTAGGAAAGATGTTATGCAAAAAATGGCTATGGTCTTAGCAGCATCAGCAAAAAATAAAACTTATATAGTTCATGGCAAAGACAATATGGACGAAATTTCGCTATGCGATGATTCTTATTTATTACAGCTTGAAAATGGTAAAATTTTTGCCGAGGAAATAATTAATCCAGCAGAATTTGGGTTTAAAAAATGCAGCCTTGATTCGCTAAGAGGAGCGGATCCGAAATATAATGCCAAAAGACTTGTTGACCTTTTGGATGCAGAAAAATCGCCCTATCGTGATATAGTGGTTTTAAATTCAGCTTTCGCTTTACAATTGGCAGGGAAAGTAACAAAAATCTCTGAAGGTGTAGATTTGGCACAATCACTAATTGATTGTGGCGCCGCAAAGAAAATATTGACAAAAGTTTCAAATAAAAATTAGAGATCATTTCTGGATCTTTATATCTTAATGCCGAGCTGAATTATTATTTCCCATCCAAAGGTAAATTTTAGGTGACATTTATTAACAATTTTTAGGAGGGCGAAATGCAAAAAATAAAATCACTAATTATTTCCCTGGTTTTGCTAACCACCATTTTATCCCAAGTAACTTCTTGTGGTTATGTTTTACACCCTGAAAGAAGGGGGCAAAAATCTGGACAAATTGATTGGGCTATTGTTGGCCTTGATGCAATTGGGCTGATATTTTTTGTGGTGCCTGGCTTGATCTCTTTTGGCGTCGATATTTACAGTGGCACAATTTACCTGACTCACAGCACAAGGATTTCAAGCAATATAGAAGAATGGGAAGGGGTTCAAAAAATTAAAATAGATCCAAAAAATATAAATGAAGAAACTATCGCCGCCGCAATCAAAGAAAATACAGGTATTTCCGTTAATTTTGACGATCCAAATTTGAAAATTTATCGCGGTAAAGAGTTAGAAATTAGTTCTAAATAAAGGGTTTTAATTTCATCTCTCGGGTTAATCTATAGAGCCGTGCTGCTAGTGATATTTATCTATAATTACACAAGCAGTACGGTTTTATTTTAAGCGATTCTTTTCCGAACTAGATAATTATGTTTTCCCTAAGCAAGAAAAAGAGTATAATAAATATAAAATTGATGAGGAAGTTTGAAAAGGAAGTAAAATAAGTGGTTTATACCAAACTAAAAATCTATATCCCACTAACCCCTCCTCCAAACACTCATTAAAATCCTTAAATTTAGCTCTGATCTTTTTGACTGCGTTCTTAATATGTCCCCACTTTTGTTCGATGGGATTGAAGACTGGTGAGTATGGCGGAAGGTAG
>CAZCWN010000039.1:0-14977 GCA_964502375.1 uncultured Rhizobium sp.
TATAATTGCCTGTTCAATATCAAAGCTTTCGATGTGCAGGAAAGTTTCCTTTAAGAACTTAATAACTTGCTCCTGTCCAAAACCTTTCCTGGATATAACAGTTACCACCTCAGAAAAATTAACGCTCGAAACTACAGCTCCATCAAGCTTCTCAGCAACCATTTCATGCCCCTGCTCCATTTTTAGCAGCGCTAATATTGCTGAAGAATCAAAAACAATTTTTTCGCTCATTAAATTTCCTCTTTTTTACGCATTTCAAAAAGCTCATCAACAAAGCTCCCTTTACTGCCTTTAAAAAGTTCCTGTAACTTTTTTAAAGATTGCTTCGGACTATGAACAATTATGTCATTGTCAGGGGATAATTTTACTACCACTTCATCGCCGGCTTTTAAGTTCAGTTGCTTACGAAAAAGGGCAGGAATTATCATCCTACCGTTTTCTCCGATTGTTGCATTAAATTCCTTCATGTCATTTTTTCCTTATTATTGCCCTTTCTGAAGTAAATTGGACTAAGAAAAGAAATATACCCTTTTTATCAAAAGTCAAGTTTTTATCCTGCCCTACCCTTTACTTAAAAAACGACAAATTCCTTTACCTTTAATAAGTAGGTAATATAAAGCTGATTATATTACCTACTTACGATTTAGAAAAAATTCCCAAAAAAATGACAAACGAGATCCAACTTCAAAAAGTTGAAAATTTTTCCTTAGCCACCATCGAAGAAATTTCTGAAGAAATTATTTGGTTGGAAAATTTTACCTCAAAGGCGACGCAAAAAACTTACAAGACTACAGTTAAGAAATTTTGCTCAATGTTTGAAATTCAAAATGTTGAACAACTTCGCTCCGTCACTTCACTGCATATTATAAAATTCCGAGATGCTATGAAAGCTGCCGGAGAAAAAAATGCTAGTATCAATAATCGGCTTTCTGGGCTTTCTTCGCTGTTCAAACATCTAATTGAGAAGCAACAAATAAAATCAAATCCGGTTTATGGTGTTAAGGCCATGAAAAAAGATTATCGTAAGGTAAAAAGCAGAGCTTTGGCCAACAACGAGATTGATTCTATCTTAAAACAGCCTGATACCTCTAAATTAGTAGGTTTACGTGATAAGGCAATACTGTCAATTTTATTCAATGTTGGAACTAGGGTAGGGACTATTGCTGCTCTCCGAGGAAAAGATATATACGAAGAAAATGGCTATATGATTTTTGATATGCACTTAAAAGGCGACAAGAGAAATCCAGTGGCCGTGAACTCTCATATCCAGGCAAACCTTAAAAATTACTTTGAGGCAATGGGCTATTATATTAAAGATGGTTCAGGACATTTAAGACTAAAAATTGATGATAATTTGCCGGTGTTTCCGAGGATGTCGAATAATCCAAAAGAAAATGATCGTACTAAAGCAATGAGCACTACTTCCATTTGGCGCCTCTGGCAGAAATATGCCACTAAAGCCAATCTCGACAGGACAAGACCACACTGTGCTAGAGCAACTTTCATTACTAAAGCCCTTGAGGCAGGGTGTGATTTACAGCATGTACAGCATACTGCAGGTCATAACGACCCTAGAACTACTATGAGTTACAACCATAACGAAGTGCAGCATAAAAATTCTGCAAGCTTTAGAGTAAGTTTTGGTTAGGTGAGAAACAGAGTAGCCATATTGTTTCTTCCCCCTTTCTAAAATTGAGATTGAAGGATCTTTCAATTAATTATCAGCTTTTAAAACAACGTCGTTATTTGAGTATTATAACATATAATATAGGACATTAAATGATATTAACGTGGTAAATACACACTAATGACCCCAAATAAACGACAATGATTGAAAGAAAATACTTATCAATTGTAGAGGAAAAACTAAATAATTTTTCAGCTGTAGGACTGCTTGGATTAAGGCAAATTGGTAAAACAACCTTGGCAAAAGAGATAGCTAAAAGACGGCCATCGATTTATTTAGATTTAGAAAATTACCAAGACTTAGCTAAATTAGATGCTCCTATAAAATATCTTGAAGCCCCTTCAGATAAATTAATCATTTCTGGGGTAATATTCTTCTTTGCTAATTATTCCTTCCAAGAGCAACTCTCTATGAGAAATTAATCCAGTCAGTATATAATCTTATCGACTCTATTTTGCACAGATTCCAGCGCCTGGATTGATATCGCAAACAGCTGCTTTTAAAGCCTGGTTTTCTGCTTTGAGTTCTGCGATAGCTTTGTCTTTTGCCTTATTTTCCGAATAAAGCTCGCCCAGCGCGTTGACCACGGCAACATTAATCGAATGCATGTTAAAGTCTAAATATCCATCCTTGTCGGGGCTAACTGCTTCGGGAAAGACTTTTTGGACTTCTTGCGCGATGAACCCAATATAGCTCTCATCGCTAGGAAGGCCTCGAGGGTTTCCTTTCTTATATTGGAATTTAACCGGGCGAAGTTTTGAGATGGCCTCTAGCCCTTTTTCATAATTACCTAAGATGTTTTTAAGCCGACGATCTGAACTATTGCTCCAGGAGCCACCACCCGGTTTCGCTGCACTACCATTGACGTTAAGTTTATAACTGCCAGGAGAGTCAGTGCCAATTCCAACATTTCCGCTACTATTAACCACCATCGCAAGAGTGCCATAAGCACCGGCATCACCATAATGCAGCTCAATTCCTTTTTGTCCGACAATTCTTAGCATATTATTAGCCGTTGTGCCATTACCTACAAAGTTATTCATATTACTTATATAGGCATCGCCATAACTATCGCTGCGTAGTTGTAAAGCTGAGCTTGTATTTCCATCACGTGCTATCAAATCATTCTTGGCTTGAATTCCCCCGGCAACATCAAGCTTGGTGTTAGAAGCAGGAGAGTTCGTGCCAATGCCTACACTTCCACCATCCTTTACCACAAATACTGATGAGCCATTATCCTGCACATCAAAAATATTGCCGGTGCTTTTAACAGAGTTAACTACAAGAGCGCCGCCATTTCCACCGGCTGATGAATTTTCAACAAGTAAAGTGTTCTGATTTTGGCTTAATTGCCTAATTGTAGCTCCATATACTCCAGAGGCATTGGTAGAGGCAGAAATATTAAGAGCCGGAATGCTGCTCTCACTGCCAGATATATCCAGCAATGCAGCTGGGGCGCTTGTGCCAATGCCGACATTTCCTCTATTATAATAAATAGCTCCGTTATCACCTGAAGACCAGCGGGCTAATGGATTGGTGAAATTAGGCTTATTGATAACAATTCCTCCCACTAACTGCGAAAGAGTAACGGCAGAGTTGTTGGCATCTGTAAAAGTGAGATTGTTGTTTTTATCAACATCAAGATAAACCAGGTTATTTTTTAACCCCAATAAACCCCCTGGAGTATTCGTGCCGATGCCGACATTACCTTGTGGGTCAACTCGCAAGGAAATCTCGGATTGGGCATTTGCGAGTTGGGGCAAGCTTAGAACAAGAGCGAATATGCTGCTGATAATAAAGAATAAGGTGATGGTAGAAGGTGCCTTATTGGTCATAACAAATTTAAGGTTTAAAGGTATAAGAAAAACTGTCCATTATCAATGGTAAAACTATAATATTAAACGATGGTAAAATTCTAAGGAACAATAACATAACCACTATTTTCAAACGCTTCCCTTATACCATCCCTCCATGCTCCAGGTGCATTACCGCTCCCGGTTAATTTAAGATTCAACGTATTTGAATGATAAGTAAGTCTAACTATTTGTTCATCTATAAGAGTAGCTGCAAACCCTATCCCCTCTGGAAAACCATTGTGATGGTCCATTTCAAGCCCTACCATTTTTGATAGTTGAAAATGACTGGTCATAGTATTGGCTGGACCGTTTGGATGTATAAGTAAAGCCTCTCTACCTAAGATTCTTTGACGCATCCTACCAAAAAAACTATTTGCACGCGGTTGCTTATATAGCAAAGTATTTCCAGCGTGTACAATAGGGGCCGCAGTGTTTCCATTAACAAAAAAGTGGCCAAATAATCCTGGTTCAGGCACTGAACCACTTGCTGTTCTCCAAGCTACCGGAGCTACATGAATTTGATTCGTAGTGTTGTCTACTACTCCGGTAAATGTTCTTTTTCCCTTCCCGTCATGAAAATAAAACATAGGGTCGTTCAATGTTTCGATTGAGTCATCAGTCAATCTTAACTGCCCATTAGGAGCTGGGCCACAAGGGTTATGAACCAACACTTCAGTGTTAGAAACAAAATAATTGTGCGCCTTATCCACCTCGAAATTATACACCTGCACTGCTCCTATACGAGATTCAATCCTGGAAACCGCAATGGTTTCTCCCTCCGCAGTACTGAGCATATCACCTATTTTAAGATCTTTAGCTTTAACCCATCCAATATTTGATACAAAGAAAGGATGTTCAGGAGTAACCTCAATAAGTTCATCTCCCACTTGTAGGGTCAAAATTTTTTCTGCCGTACGTCTAAAAAGTTTCGTCACTGGAAAGAGATCTGTCTTGCCAGCTTTTTCATCAAAAGCCAAAACCATATCGCCAACCTTAATTTCCTCAATTGGTCGTAGGCCTTTAGCCGATGATATTTCTGTTCCCGCTGTGAAAGAAAAACGACAGCTGATTTTTGCAAGAGAAGAAGCTTCGTCAGAGCCTTTAGAAAGGGCTTTTGCCGCCTTTTCTTCAGACTTTAAAGCAGTTCTAACTGGAAGTTTTGTTGATCCTGTCGGATCATTAAATCTAATCGGATTATTTCCCACATAAGTGTAAGGGCCGAAGGATTCTTGTGCTGGATCAGGAACATAAAAACGTGCCAGTGATGGATCATAGATGCGCGCGCGATAATTATAGAGTTGCATTTCTGGGTCATATTCTTGTCCCGTATAGCGGTAGGCGAACTTGTCTGCATTGCTACCGCCGGAATTGTCAGACATTAACTCACCGAAAGGCGTATAATTGAAGTAGGCCTCAACACTGCCATCACTGCCTTTGGAAACAACGCGCACAGAGCCGAGATAATCAGAGGAGAAGAAATAGTTATCCTGGTTGTTATTGCTGGCAATAAGGCCAGTTGGGCCATAGATGTAATAGGTGGTATTAACGGGATCGCTGCCTGATTGGTCTTTCTCCATCAATGGTAACTCATTAAGACCATGAAGATAAAGAGTTTTGGCAGAAGAAGCGCCGCTTACTTCCTTTACCAAGCGTCTTGTGCCAAGGCCATAAGTAATATTGACCGCCAAATCATTCTTGCTGAACTGAGTTGTAAGGTGACTGAAAGGATCATAATTGAGTGTTTGGGTATAGGAATTCTGATTACTACAATCACTGCTACGCCCTATCATTTTTCCATCAACATCATAGCAATAGAGTTGGCTATCTGCGGCTGTTTTAACCTGGTTAGGGCCGGTATTATTACTACCGTCATAGTAAGTGTAATTAGGAGCAATGCTGCTGCCGCGGCTCAGATTAAGAATGTTACCGTTAGCGTCATAGGTCAGAGATTTGGAAACACCAAGGTCGTATTGATTGATATTTGAAGCAGTAGAACTTGAGACATTAGCACTGCTTAGGCGCCCTAATGCGTCATAGCTGTAGTCATATTCGTAATTGGAAGGAGCAATTCCACTGGGGAATTTTATAGCGTTTTTAAAGCTATATTTGGTCTTGGCGATATTGGCATCGTTATATCTACGGTTTTTCCGGCGATAAGTGAGTTCTTCAACGAAATAGCTATCTTCGATTTTGTGAAGCCATCCGGGAGAATCATAATGATAGTTACGGATGATTTGCCCATTATTAAGCTGCTCAGTTTTAATGCTGCCATCGGCGTTATATTTATAGCTAGCATAGCTTTCAGGTTCAGAGGATGTGCCTATACTAACAAGTTGCCCCAATTGGTTATAGTCATAAAATACTGTATGTCCTAGATGGCCGGTTTGTGCCTTCAAATCAGCGCCTTTATATATGGTAAAATCATTGGAAAAACCAATTTCAAGCCCTGAGCGCAAGGTAATATCGCTATCTTGGTCAGCGCTTAGATGTTCGCTAATGATAATGGAATCAAGGGCATTAACACTCATTTTGCCATTCAGATTTTCTGAAATAGTCACATTCTTTTGGAGATCAGCCTGCTTAGGATTACCACCATAATCGATAGAAGTTATATTACCGAGCCGGTCATAGTCATAGCCTATAGTATGAACTTTATCGGGAAATTTGGTGTTAGTGTTTGTTACAGCATGGATGCGCCCAAAGGGGCCATAGCGGTAAGTTTCAGTTGCTTCAGGCTCTTTGTTGTCATCGTTATTAATCGAAACCCGGAAAAGCCTTCCTTTTAAGAACTTAGTGCAGGTTTGGGGATTGGTGTCACAACGCTGGTTATCATCATAGTGATATTGCTGGCGCCAGCTATCAGGAGTAGCCGGATAGTTAGAATAATTCTGGAGATCAGCTTCCGAAATAGTGTTCCAATCTTGGCTGAAATAACCAGTTTCTATTGGTCGTCCCAAATTATCATATTTCCAATAGAGAACACGGTTTGGTGTTTGAGCCGCGCCAGTGGCATTCATAAGGAAGCGCAAACGTCCGGCATCGTCATATTTATATTGGGTCTGGTGGCTATCCGGAGTAGTTTGGCTGGTTAATTCATTTAATAGATTATGGGTTTGGGTAGTTACAAATATATTGTTTTTGGAGTTAGCATAATAGTTAGGCGCAAAGATTGTTGAGTGACTATTACCAGCACCGTCAAAATCAAATTGATATCCTGCTGTTGCGATTGCATTGCCGCTGCCGCTTTGTTGGCCTACAAGTTTTCCTCCTAAATCGGTAATGCTTGCAGAAGGAATATGGGTAGGGTTATCCCATGGAATGAATTTGGTCGAGCTACGATAGTGTTCTTGTGCATTATCGGCAATTCCCAGGCTATTAAAGAGCGGGGCAGTGTATTGGGTATTAGGGCCATAATCAAATTCGGTAATATTTTGATTATCGGGAATGGCCGAAGTAAATGGTTGGTAAGCAAAATTCTTACCTGGAAGCCCGATAGCAATAGGGCGTGAAAGAGGATTAGATTCAAATATTTGACGTATATAGGGGAATCCTTGGTCATCAGAAGAACCACCACCATCCAGACGATAATAGGAACCAACACTGCCGCCCATATGGCCGGTTTGCCAGTTAATCGTGGCCAGATCAGGCTGAAATTGCAAAAGCCCTTGCGATGGAACCAAACGGATAGGTTTGCTAACAATTGCGGCCCGCCCTAGATTGTCATAAAGAGTTGAGGCAGCAATAACGGTAGTGTCACTTTCCAAAATTTGCTGCTGGATAGGATGTCCAAGGCCATCGCTATAAGTTACACTTACTACTGGGTGAGAAATAACCAGAATGTCATCAAAGAGGGTATTTTGCTCGTTTGTTCCCATAACGCTCAAAGTAATATTATTACCAGAGACCGAGTTTACGAATTTTTCAGAAAAGAGTTGGTGCCCGTTTGCATAAAAGAGTACAGCGCCATTAATAACCATCATAAGCCAATCTTGTCCGAAATTTGCGGATTTAATCGCTTTTATGCTTTCGCCTTCTAGGAGCTCCCAACTATTATCACCTTTATAAACTATGGTAGCGTTACCAACACTCATAGCTATTTGCTGGCTTGGGTTTTTAGAATCAGGGACAACGCGTAAACGGATAGCTGAATTTTTGATTGATGATAAGGTAAGCGTACTACGCTCGGTGCCCTTTAGAGATAGTGATCCATCGGTAACTACACCGCCATTCCAGAGGCCTGTATTCTCATGTTCAAAGTCAAAATAGGCACCACCTTCTCGAGCAGCTATGTTCAAAATGGAATTGGGATCGTTCTCCACCAAGCTGTTATTTACTGAAATGCTCCGTGAAAAGAAGTTCAGGGCAGTACTTATCGGCTGCTCATCTGGGCCAACTACAGCAATGAGTTTATGCTGCTGATTATATACGTAACGAAGCACTTCATTATTGGCGCCAAGCTGGGCAGTAGGCAATAAGGTGGTGGGATCATATATAATAGCACTAAATGGCACATTTACCGGGCCATAGCGCGCATCATCTATCTGACCACCATTTGGACATTGCACAAAAGGTTTTTGGTTTGAATTAGGGGTCTGAGTAACCATTTCCAAGTGCTGCCAGATAGCATTATCATTGGAATAATTCATCTGAGTGCTACTAAAACCTACTTTACATATTTTTCCGGCTAAAGGTTTAACCCAGGCAGAAATTAGGTAAGGAGTGTTTGCTGTTGTCGGAGAAAAATTAGATGGCTCAATAGAGATATTGTCACTACCACTTAAAGCACTTTTTCCGGTATGGGCCACTGAATCTTGTATAGGGCCGGTGATCTTCCATAGGCTCTGATTTTCATATGTTTCAAAACCATAATAACCAGCCTGATTAGAGCCAGCACGAGCAGCAACAAAGGTGGCAATCGGAAAGCGGTATTTAGTATCGAAGATGACGGACTGATATATTCCATCAACATTTTGTGTTTCTGTTAAAACTCCATAATTGGTATTCAAACCAGTAATCTCAGAGGTTTTAAGCCAATTTTCCGGAGCTGCCGGAAGATTATTAGCCCAATCAAAATTGCCCGGATTATAATTACGGGCGATATAAGTTTGGAACGGCGCCCATTTAGAATTTCCCCAATCTTTCCAGGTGCTAATATTTTCGGAAATTTGAACACCATTTACCGTAGTAATGCTTTGTACTACTGGGCTGATTAGGTTAAGCTGTTGGAGTTGCTGCTTACTTGCTATATCGGTATAGGCATCTTGTATGTAAGTATAAGTGGTGACTAAATTTTCTTTCTCTCCTGCCAAATTATACTGATAGCTGCTGTTTGTGCTCGGTAAACCATTGGCATTGTAGGTTGTAATAGTGCTATTAGTTGCTCCATCTATATTGGTGCTAATTTGCCAAGGGCGCGTGAAAACCCCATGAAGCTGCTGTATGTTCAGAGGGACAGTAAAGACCTGATATTTACTGCGGGTGTCTGCAACTTGCTGGCAGGTGCCGTTATTATTTTTGCAAACTCTGGTATAGTATTCGAGGCCTCGTACAGGGCGAAGATTTGAATCAGTGGCATTGCTGCAAGTTGGATTACCATTGCTAAAAGAACATTTTTGTACCATATCTTGAGTTAAAAATGGGGCATTAGAATCACCAGGAGTGATATCCGGGTTGCCATTGAGATAATAGTGCTCGCTGAAGCCATTTGACTTATTCGCGGTTTCGGAGCTTCCGCTGGGAATGACGGTAACTTTGTGGTAGAGGGCCTTATTTCCGTCAGATTCCATCACAGCGGTTTCCTTTTGGTATTCATAATGGGTATAGATGTGCTTGGAACCGTTATCAATTTTAACCTGGCTGACAATGAAATCCTGCAAGGAGCTATTTAGTTCTTTGGATGAAACATTGCCATTTGCCTTGGTTGGGGCAGCAGTAATGTTATCGTCGGCTACACGGTAGAGATGTAAGGCGGTAGCCTCTTTAAGATTGGGTTTTCCAAGGTTTTTTGGAGTATAAGTTATGAATGCCCCCGATCCAATGAGGCTTGAAGTGTCATCATGATCGTGATACAGCGATTCTTTTTCAGGAAAATTGAGCTCACTTCCAAAAAATTGCCCGTTTTTAAGTAGGCGAATTTTGCTCAGAAGTTTTGGATAGCCAGGTGCAGTAATAACCTTTGAGCCAACGACATCTCTTTTATCTTTCTTAACAACGTAAGAGAAAAAATTGTTAGCACTCTGGGTGCTTTGATTATATAATTCTTGCGTTTCGATTCTTCTAACACACGCTAAACCCTTACACGAAGTTTCTGTATTTTGAAATTCTTTTGCCAACGGCCCTAGGTCTTTCCAAGTGCCATTAGGAAGCAGATAATAGGCCTCATTATCCCCGGTAAAATAACGTCCTATTCCACTCAAACTGCTGCCACGGGCTAAAGAGTCCACGCCCATATCTCCTACGAAAAAAGCTAGATCAGCTGCCATCATAACTTCACCTACCACCGGCACTTCACTCAATACCATACTTAAGACTGTTTCCACATCTGAAGCGATCGTCCATGCTTTTTGGAAGAGAGTAGGATTGCCATCTTTGTATTTCGGCAGTTCATTTCTCCAACTCTCAGTATCGGGGTTAAATTCGCGGTACTGGGCTTCGCCATTTTTGGTTGTGGTTATGCTGTCATAGCCCCAGAAATTGTTGCTGATTCTATCATTTGTAAATTCGTGATTCAGCCAGTTGGATCCGTTAAAACGATAGGTATATTTTTTGTCTTTGCGATCATGGGTGCCTATTATCCATGGTTCTTCTTGATCAGCCAGGGTAACGAGATTATTCCCATCGGTCGTGAATATAGGGGCCGGGGCCTCGTTAAACTCGGGGCGATAAAAATCCCTAATCGATTGTAATTCTTGGATAGTGATTTTGTAATTTTCAGACCAGGAGGAAATATAGTGCTTATAAAGTTCTGCTCTAACAGGGGTTGCTACATTTATTGTAGTTTCTTCTTGCGAGGCGGCCTGTAAGGTAAGGAAGCTATTAGCTGAAGTAAGATTAATGCTTGCCTTAGTATTAGATTTAGAAGGGTCAGAGAGACCTATAAAAAATTGAGATGATACAGTTTCTTTACTTTCCTGCCAACTACCTTGAGAGGACAAACTATACAGCCGTAGTTCAGGATCAGAATCATTCAGTGGATTAGCACTTGCCGTGAAAAAATAGTTATTCCTTGAAGTGAGACCAAAGACAGTATGATCTTTTGACAGTTGAATTGAATCTTCTACAAAGCTCTGTCCTGTCCAGGTAAAGCGGTATACGGTATGGAGAAGTTCATTTAGCACCACGAAAAAGCGTTTGCCACTGGCAACTTGTATGTTGTTGAGAACAAGGGTCTTACGCTCTATATTTTGCTGCTGCCATTTTCCCGGAATGAGCATATCTTTGTGAAAAAGGAAAATGCCGTTGGAAGTTGTTAGGGCAAAAAAATCGGCCTCGACCCCTCCTTTCACCAGATTGATATCCTTTACAGAAAATATCCCCGCTCCTAAGCCTTGGTCAGGAAGCACCCAGCTCTTCCAATATCCCAACCATTGATATACAGATAAATGGGCCTCTTGCGTTCCTTCTTTTTGCCATATGACTACTACGTAATCAGGCCCCCAGAAAAGCCGTGGGTTACTCCAGGTGCCAGGTAAGGATGGTTTTTGAATTGTCAGTTTTCGTTTCGATTTGGGGATATCCTGCTGGTTATAGAAATAGGTGATCTCGCCGCCTTCCGGAAGAGTTACTGTTTTAAGAGCACCATAGAGCGCGCCTGTTTGGGCATTGAAAAGATCATACTGCCATTGCCAGTTTTCATCTTGCTTTACTCCTTTTACCCCGTCGCTTTCTTTTTGCCCCCAATAGGAAAAGCGCTGAGGCGGGGCATATTGGCTGCCGTCTGGAGCTGTGTAGGAAATTCCGGTGAGCAGACGTTTGGCAAATTTACCTTTGCCCAGTAAGGCTGGTAGAATGTTGTCCTGGGATTTATAATTTAAGTGAGTGGTATAGAGATGTTCATTTCCATTATATATTTTTACATTGCTCAGATAATGAGTACCATAGCGTTCTTGGTAAGCATCCGGTTCGGCAATGTTATTGGTACAGGCATATTCCAGTTTTACGGTGGCATATTTGCGTTTGGGATCAGCAGTGGTGCAATTTCCTTCGCCATCTATTTGCGTGCATATTTGGGGTTCGCTAGCACAGGTCACATCCTCAAAAGTGTGATCAAACATTTGCTCATTGGAGCCCTGATCATCATCAATCACCTTAACTCGCACTGAATTCAATGTTTCAGGAGAATCAAAATGAAGCTGACAGCTATAGGATACATCATTGGTATCATCTTTATGATAATCACATTGTGGCTGAGCTACGCCATTCACCCATACGCTAACAATTGGGTCAGCTTTACTACTTTTGCAATACCACTTTGAGGTATCATTGCAGTTGCTGTCCCAATTATCACTACTGTGCAAAGTGACTGGTAATGATTTTTGATTGTGAGCGCCGTTTGGCACAGTGTGGGGATCCTCATATTCGTCCGGAAATTTGTCCAAGTAATGCAAAATAGCTTTATGGCCGGTTGGATCAGTAAGGTCTTTAAGGCGGATCGAGCGGGTATATTTTCGACGCTGAGCACCATTTGAGCCCACTAATTCTTGTTCCTGCTTATAGGAGAAGGTGATTTGATCACCCCAGCTGTTTTCAATAGCAACCAGATTCCAGCTTGAGGCATATTGGGTCTGGTTATCGGCCTGGATACTGTTACCTATCCAGTTATTCCATTTGATATTCCATTCGACTGAATCTCCTCTGCTGGTTTTATTGCCATCACCATCGGCAGTAACACCGCCGCCGTAGATATATTTGAACCCATCTTCTTTAATAATGGTCCACTGTTCTTGCAGACTATTATATTCAATATGCCAGGGATTATATTTTACCGCCTCGTAAAAAAATAAATCACAAGAGTTATCAAAATTTGTATCTTGGCAGTTTGTTTGGACAAAATGATTGAGTCCGCTTTGGTCAAGTAGGTAAAAATCATCATCTTCAAATGTCCCAGTGCCATTAGTATTGCGTATGATCTTGTCTCTAGCCAATGTCCAGCCTAGCCCTGCCATCCCTGTTGGAGTTTCTAGGTTCCAGCTATCAACGATATTTTTGACATTGCTGGTGTAGAAGAGATTGATACCAAAACCGAGCCCATTGCGTCCAGGCAGTGTGGCAAGGTTTACCGGAAATGACACATCCCCCGTGGCCAGATTGACATTGTTGGCGTCGGCGTTGGTTGCCGCGATAGCTGCGTGAGTCACAGGAAAAGCTGAGAAACACAGCGACAAGAGGACAATATTAGTGAGTAATGTGGGTGTAAGTAGAGTGAGTAAGCGACGAGAGATTTGTTTCAATAGAACTGAGAATTTAAATCTACTGCGATTTGATAGCCAATACTCGATTCTCCTGTTAATCTCTTTACAAAACAATTTTACGAAAAAACTTCTGATTTTAATAGTGCAAGTAGTACCAATTATCCTAACCAACTAGTTAATAAAACTGGTTAATTAGTAAAAAGCTTAAGTTTAGAAAAGCTATTTTCCCCTATTACCTACAAAGTCCTAAATTTATCCAACATGGAAAGACAAAACAAAAAACTTGCCCAATTTTTGGACGGCCTTTTTGTTTTAGCTGTTTAGAAAGGAATAAGATAACCTAATAGCATTAACTTCCTTGTTGAATAATTGAATATTTCTCAATGCCAGGTTTTTTGCCTGAATTTCTCGATAATGCTCGGCAATAATTTTGACAAAATTGTAAACAGTTTCTTCATCTAATTCTGAAGATGTTACCAATAAAAGTTGTGAGGAAAAAGTATTAATATCAGCTTTTTGACTAGGATAAGTTCCTTTGTAATAACTGCCGGGTAGGAAGACTGAATCAAACTACCTAACAAGAATTTGAATTTCGTTAAATTCTTTTTAGTTATATAATGATGTAAGGAATGAGGCTTATTAGCCAGTAAGAGTTACAAATGTAGATGTTTACTACAATGTGGGAATAGATTTAGGGCTAAGAGACAATAAACCCAAGAAATTCTTTAAAAAGTTGTTTCTTATTATACTATATGTACTATACTATTAGTATAATACCAAATATATAATCATGCCCTACATGAAAGAATTTATTTTTGATCGTCTAGTTGATCGAGAAAACATTTGTGACTTAGAAGCCGAAAAAAAACAGATCAAAAAACTTATCGCCCAAAAGCAAAATATAGTCCTATATGCTCAAAGGAACTATGGAAAGACTTCCTTAGTAAAAAATGTCATCATAGAGGATTTTCAAAAGGAAAATAAAAAATCCTTCGTATTTTTCGTTGATCTGATGGGGGTAAAGGATCTTGATTCGATTGTCTCTCGCTTAAAACACGGTCTGGAGCAAAGCATTAAAGAATCTTTCCCAATTAAGACTTTGGCCAGCTCTCTAGGCAAGTTTTTTACAAGTCTTAGACCGATAATTTCTTATGAGCCCGGAACTGGTATTCCAACTATAACAGTAGAACCTGGTAGCTCTGCTAAAAAGAAAATGACTATTGAGGAGGTTTTTCAAAGCATCTATGAAATCAGCAAAAAAATCCCTACCCTTATAGTTTTAGACGAATTCCAGGATGTAGCTTTGGTTGACGAAGCAGAAAGTTTGTTTCGCCATGCTTTTCAGCAACTTAAGTCATTACCAATAATTATATTGGGATCAAAAAAACATCTTCTAAAAAATATTTTTACCTTGCCTAAATCACCTTTGGCAAATTTTGGAAAAGATGTGGTGATTGAGCCAATCAATTATGAGAAATATCACGATTATATAGTTGAACGATTTGCCTATAAAAAACTCAAAATAGACAAAGAGGAAAGCAAATATTTACAAGATCTGATGCAAAGGCAACCAGAAGCAATTAACCTACTTTGCTTTGAAATTTTGCAGGAAAATAAAGATAAAAAGATCAATAAAAAAACAATATCGGAAGCTCTTCAACAAATCTTAGTTGCAAGAAGAAAGAGATTTGAAACCATGCTTTCCGTGCTTTCCGTGGCAGAAGAAAAAGTTTTAGTTGGAATCGCACAAATAGCTGCAATGTCACTACCGCAAGGAAAGGATTTTACTTCAATAGTTGGATTAACCCCCAGGAGTGTAAAAACTAATATCGACAAATTAATGGACCAAGGCGTAATAGATATAGAAGCTGGTAGATATTATGTTTGCGACCCGCTACTAAGGCTATATTTGAGGTATTTTAGATAGATTGGAAGCAAAGCAATTTAAAGTGTAGGCCAGACAAAGGCTCTAGAGCCTGTCTCAAAACCTCTTGATCATTTCAACCCAGCGAATACTTGATTCC
>CAZCWN010000040.1:0-14663 GCA_964502375.1 uncultured Rhizobium sp.
ATATTGGCTCCCGGTGCTCTGTTTTTAGGTAATTTTTTTTGAGAATCAAAATAAAAATCAATTATCAAACCTTCGCTCTTGCCGATCCATTTTTCCTGCATGGTCAAAACACGCTCATCCCAACCTGGTAAATTTTTCAATTCAGCAAGTAATTCTTCCGAAAATTCTGAAACTTTTAAAAACCACTGTTTCAATTTTTTCTTTTCCACTAAGGCACCAGAACGCCATCCGCGGCCATCAATTACTTGTTCATTGGCCAAAACCGTTTGATCAATAGGATCCCAATTAACAAATGATTCTTTTTGATAGGCCAAACCAGCTTTAAGAAAATCGAGAAAAAACTTCTGCTCAAACTTATAGTAATCCGGCAAACAAGTAATAACTTCGCGGCTCCAGTCAAAAGAAAAACCAATTGATTGAAGCTCGGCGCGCATTGTTTTTATATTGCTTAATGTCCACTCCTGAGGATGAATTTTATGCTCAAAAGCGGCATTTTCTGCCGGCAGGCCAAAGGCATCAAAACCCATTGGATGCAAAACATTATATCCCTGCATTTTCTTAAAACGGGCTAAACAATCACCAATGGCATAGTTGCGCAGGTGCCCCATGTGGATTTTGCCAGAGGGGTAAGGAAACATTTCCAATACATAATATTTTTCCTTGGTGCTATTTTCGTCAAATTTGAATGATTGCTTTTCTTGCCAAGTCTTTTGCCATTTTTTTTCAGCATTATGATGGTTATAGTTTTCTATATTGTTTGTCATGTAGAGAAAGTAATTGAAGATAAGAGAACTATATTAGCGCCTTTTTACCCCAACTCAAAGAAGTCTATCTGCTAGGGCTATAAAGCATTTCTACTCTTTTATTGTTAATTATACCTATTGCCCAGGCAGTCTTGGCATTGGTGACATGCCTCCTGAAGAAGAAGGTGATTGCGACATTAAAGAAGGATCAGTTGGAGAATTTAACATCACCGGACTTCCACCCCCCGCTTCGTAAGGAGATCTAGCATTATTAGGTGTAGAGAAGCTGCTGGTTTTAGGTTTTTCGCCAAGGCTTTTTACAGTTGACCTTCTAAGGCGTCCATTGTTGTAAAGGTCAGTATTGTAAACACAGACAATATCAGAGCCGCTTCTTAGCGTGAATTGTGGCGAGACTCTTTCAACAATTATATAGCTTCCAGCCGAGCGGAAATTGATTAGAGATTCGAAACCCTCAGAATCAACTGTAAAAATTGCCGGAATTTCAGCATTTTTCTTATTGAATTGGAAGTAAGTGAATTCGCCATTGTCGAATACGCGAATCGGCGCAATAGAAGGTTCGCCAGTATATTGATAGTTGAAATTATAGATAGACAAATCACGTAAATCAGGCTCATCCGAAGCAGCCATTTTGGGCAATTCTAAAATATTTTTATCTTTTTCGTCAGGGTAAACAAATTTAGCTACGAATATTAGATCTTTGTCGTTGATGCCTTTGGCTTCCCTAGCCAAAAGTTCGAAGTGATACACTCTCTTATTAGTAATAACTGTCATATTGGTTTCAGAACCGTTCTCACCCACCGGTTTTAGAAATAAGCGATTATTTAAATGCTCAAACATCCATAAAGCGGGATTTCCCATGGAAATTGTGCCAATTGTTTCCCCATCTTCAAACTCAATAAAGCCTTGATAGCTATAGTGTCCGATATAGCGATAAACATCATTTGGATTGTAAATATAGCTTCTGAATTTTTTTTCAGTTCCAAGAAACCTAGGCATTTGGGCGGCTTCGGCGCAAAAAGCAAAAAGAAAAATTAAACTAAAAAGGTAAAAAAACTTTTTTGACATGGGATTCTAATTTTATGAATAGCTCTATCTGACTTTAAAAAGTTTATATTTATTAACTTTAAAATTCAGGACGCCCTTTTGATTTTTTTTCACACCCTCAAAGGCGAAATTTATTTTAGCTATATAGTGTTCTTTTTCTTCTTGAGCAATGCCCTGCTGATCAGTGGTTTTAATAGTGGCAAGGAACTTTACTTCCGCTTCGATAGGAATCTCCTGAACCAAAAAGTGTAAAGCTTTGCTGCTTAAGTCCTGTGGCTCTTTTTTTATCAACCTTACCGATTCGATAGTAATAGTTTTTCTAATATCTTGGCCAAAACTTTGGATTGGACTACCAGGATTATCTTTGCTCATCACCAGTTGAAAAATTCTATATTCTTCTGCGGAAGAAAGATTTCTGATATAGTCAAATTTTTTATTAACTTTCTCAATTTTAGCATCGCTAAAGTCATAGCCCTCACGCTCCTTTACATAAACCGAAAGCAAATATTTTGCTACTGCGGCATCAACATTACTAATGTTAGCATCATAATTTTCTTGCCCTTCTTTCGGCTTCAAAGCAATTAAACTAGGAGAGTAAAGAGATTGATCTGGCGCTGTGATAAAAATAGGAACTTCTTCGACCAATGGAAAAGCCAATTTGATCATCTGATATAAAAAAAACAAAATAATGGCAGAGATAATAGCACCAAAAATCAATAAAGTGCGATCACAAATTGGCGACACATAACGAAAGAAATACCAATTTAAAGCGTCTTTGAAATAGTTGCCATCGTCTACGGAAGTTTTGATAAATTCAAAATATTCCTCGGCTTCTGGGCTATTTTCTTTTGTAATTTCTGCGAGTTTTTGTTCCATTTTAAAGGATCTTGGATGAGAGAGCTTTTATTTTTTCTAATGTTTCTGCCATTTCTGTAAATGATTTTTCCAACGCATTATAATCAATGCTGCGAAAAACTAGCGCTGTCCCCTCTTCAGAAGGGTAACTGCCCATAGAAACTTGCGGATATTTTTGCTGTAAATTGGCGAAATCTTTAGCAATAAAACTTTCGCCTAAAGTAATTTTCATTTCTCGCATTTTAATTTTCTTACCGCCAATAAGTTCTTTTGAGGCTGCTTCAAACATGGCCTGGAAAACTTTTGGCACCCCCGCCATTACAAAAACATTTTCAATACGAAAACCTGGTGCTGACGAAACCGGATTATCCAAAAGCCGCGCCGATTTTGGTATAAAAGCCATTTTTAACCGCGCTTCATTGAGATTTTGTTCGCCATAATAATTAATTAATATTTTTACCGCTTCGTCATTTTTTATAAGTTCATCATTAAAAGCATTGGCGATTGCTGCTGCAGTAATGTCGTCATGAGTGGGACCAATCCCGCCGCTGGTAAAAATATAATCGAATTTAGCGCGTAAAGCATTTACGGTATCAATTATTTCTTTTTCGATATCAGGAACAACACGTACTTCCCGCAAATTAATGCCCAATTCAGTGAGCTGTTGCGCCAAAAAATTCATATTTTTATCTGCTGTACGCCCTGATAAAATTTCATCACCGATAATAACAAAGGCGGCAGTTACAATTTCTTTTTTGGTCATAATAATTTTATTATTATATTGGTGCACCCGGCGGGACTTGAACCCACAACCTTTGCCTTCGGAAAGCAACACTCTATCCAGTTGAGCTACGGATGCAAAATTTCAAGAGGCTGCTTAATCCTCTCCAACCTCTTCCACCGCAACTACTTCTGGAATATAGTGCTTAAGCATATTCTCGATGCCGTTTTTTAGAGTAATTGTAGAACTTGGACAGCCAGAGCAAGAACCCTTTAACTGTAGTTTTACAATTCCATCTTCGAAACCGCAGAAAATTATATCTCCACCATCCATGGCCACAGCCGGCCTGACTTTGAATTCAATTAGTTCTTTAATTTGTTTAACAATTTCACTGTCTTCTTCATTAAAAATTTTTTCTTGATCATCCTGATTTAAGCTTTGCTCAAACATTATCGGCTTTCCGGAGATATAAAAATCCATTATTGTTGCCAAAATCTCGGCCTTAATTTTTGGCCATTCGAACCGGGAAGATTTGGTAACTGTAATGAAATCACGACCAAAAAAAACCGCTTCTACACCTGAAATTTCAAGCAATTGTAGGGCAAGAGGTGATTTGGTTGCAGCCTGTTTTTGGTTTTTAAATTCTGCTGTGCCGTTTTCTAAAACCGTTTTTCCATCAGGAATAAATTTTAATGTTGAAGGGTTTGGAGTTTCTTCAGTTTGAATAAACATTTTAAATTATTTTGTTTTTGTGATCCACCAGCTATCAAGCGCCAGTGAATATTTAGGTTGAACTTTTGGAAAAGCAAAAATGTTACGATATAAAATCATGTAAGAATTAATATGCCATTGTGGGATTGTATAGTAATTTTCAAGCATTCTTTGGTCAAGCTTCTGGCAAAGTTTTTGGAGCTCACTTTTGCCCCTTACCTGGGAAATTTTTTCTACCAAATTATCAACCACTTTGTCATCTAATCCCGCTAAATTGCGACTGCCTTTAATATTTTTTTGTGAGGAATGAAAATAAGCAAAAAGTTCATCTCCTGGAACCAAAGATTGCCCAAAAAGGCCAACTACAATATCAAAATTAAAATTATTGACCCGCGTCTGATATTGATTTTCCTCAACAAAACGCGTTTTAGCTTCAATTCCTAACTTGCGTAAATTTTTGACAAAAGGCGCAATCACCATTTCAAAAGATGTTTGATCAATCAAAAATTCAATTGTGATTTTTTCTCCCGTTTTTGGATCAAGCAATTTTCCGTTGGAAATTTTATAACCGGCTTCGTCCAGGACTTGCTTGACTTTAACGAGGTTTTCGCGGTTAAATCCATCGCCATTAGATTTAGGTAAAAAAAATGAATTAAAGCCGAATTCAGAATTGGCAAAATAGCTTTCCGTGCGCTTGTAAGCGCTATAAAAAATATGTTTATTCAGCCATTCAAAATCAAAGGCGTAAGTTAAGGCCTTGCGCAGCGCGATATTTTGAAATTTTTCTTTACGTAAATTTAGAACAAAAGTTTGCATCGGGGCCGGTAATTTATGTGGAATTTGGCGCTTGATTATTTCGCCATTTTTAACCGCTTCAATATTGTAAGAATTAGCCCAATTCCGTGCGATATTTTCTTGGCGGAAATCGTATTTCTGGGATTTAAACGCCTCAATCAAAACATTAATATCACGATAATAATCGAAAGTAATTTCATCAAAATTATAGCGCCCGCGATTCACCGGCAAATCTTTTGCCCAATAATCTTTTACCCGCTCGAAAACAATTGTTCTATTATGGGCTACTTCCTTGATTTTATAAGGCCCAGAGCCCAAAGGCGGCGTTAGAGTGGTTTTTGAAAAATCCACTTTTTCATAATAATGTTTTGGCAAAACTGGAAGCGAAGAAACCAATATTGGCAATTCGCGATTATGATTATTTTTAAAGTAAAATCGCACCCTGTGTTGGTTAATTTTTTTTACTTCTTTTACATCTCGAAACGCCATTTTGTAAGACGGGTGGCCATCGGTAATTAATTTATTGAAAGTAAATACCACATCATCAGCTGTAATGGGAACACCATCATGAAAACGAGCATTTTTTCTTAATAAAAATTCAATAGACATCCTATCTGGCGCCAGACTAATGCCCTCTGCCACCAACCCATAGCGCGAAGAAATTTCATCATCGCTGCCTTCAGTCAAACTATCATATAAATAAGAAAGACCTGCCGCCGAAACACCTTTTAAAATAAATCCATTTAAGTTGTTAAATCCGCCCTCAATTCCAAATTTTACCGCTCCACCCTTTGGTGCCTCAGGATTTACATAATCAAAATGAGAAAAATTCTTTGGATATTTTAAATCCCCAAAAACCGATATCCCATGTCGAAAGCCTTCATTTGCAAGTGCAGATGCTGGGCAGAGGAAAAGTAGAAAAAAAATTCGCAAAAAAAATTTCATTGATTTTAGATTAATACTTAGTGCGTAGTGGATAGCGCTCACTTATACTAATAAGCATCACATTAAGCCTTAATTTGAAAACCTTATGGAAAATAGTTAGCTTCCATTTGGTTCATGATAGAGGGCTTTTAAGCACTAATAAACTTCCATGCAAATAATTCGCAATCTAGGTAAAATTAAGACTTCCATGCCCCCGCTTGCCTTAACTATAGGCAATTTTGACGGGGTGCATTTGGGACATTTACAAATAGTTACTCGGCTAAAAAAAATTGCCAAAGAAAAAAATCTCGCTTCAGCAATTTTAACTTTTCAACCTCATCCAATTTCTTTTTTGCGACCTGACAAGCCTAGAGATTTCAACCTAATCAACCTGTCCCAAAAATTAAAAATTTTTCAAGAGCTGGAGCTAGATTACGCCATAATTCTACCTTTTAATAAAAAATTCTCTGAAATTACGGCTGAAAATTTTATTCGAGAAATTTTGGTTAAAGCCCTAAATATCCAGCATTTAGAGATTGGTTACGATTTTACCTTTGGCAAAAATCGCGAAGGAGATTTTAGAATGTTGGAAGCGGAATCTCAAAAATTTCACTTTAGTTTAGACGAAACCTCTCCAGTAAAAAATCAGCTTAATGATCAATGGCAGACCTCCTCTTCCACTCTAATTCGCCAATTAATTTCTGAAGGAAATATCAAAGAAGCCAATAAATTTTTGGGTAGAAATTTTGCCATTTGTGGAGTGGTAAATAGTGGTAAAAAATTGGCAGCTCAGCTTGGTTTTCCAACCGCCAATCTTAAATCCAAACCCCATATTATAAAACCGAAATTTGGCGTTTATAAAACTGCAACTTTCATTCCGTCTTTAAACAAAAAATTTCTTTCAATCACCAATTTTGGAATTAAGCCTACCATCGGCGGACACAGCCAACCTCTATTTGAAACCCATATTCCGAATTTTTCTGAAGAAATTTACGACAAAAAAATTTGCATAGAGTTTCTGGATTTTATTCGTGAAGAAAAAAAATTTTCTTCGCTAGAAGAACTAAAAAAACAAATTGAAAGCGATGTAGCAAAGCTCTTAATAAAATAAACTTGATTTTAAAGGGCCTATTGATTTTATCAGCGCCCTCTTTTGGCCCCGCGCCTCATTAAAAACAAAATCTCCAAAAATGGAAAAATTTGTCTCTCTTACTTCAGTCGCCGCTGCTTTGCCTTTGATCAATATTGACACTGATATGATCATTCCGAAGCAATTCCTTAAAACCATTAAAAGAACTGGCCTTGGTAAAACGCTTTTTTATGAAATGCGTTTTGATTTAAATGAAAAAGAAATCCCTGATTTTGTCTTAAACAAACCAGCCTTCCGCCATGCAAAAATTTTGGTTGCCGGCGATAATTTTGGCTGCGGATCTAGCAGAGAACACGCCCCATGGGCTTTGGCCGATTTTGGCATTCATTGCATAATCGCCCCTTCTTTTGCCGACATCTTTTTTAATAATTGTTTTAAAAACAGCATTTTACCAATTACCTTGCCACATGATCAGGTTGATGAGTTGCTTGAATTTGCTAAAGACGAGCACAACAGCATCACCGTTGATTTACCAAAACAAGAAGTACGCGCCGCTAATAAAATTTACAAATTTGAAATCGATCCTTTTAGAAAACATTGCTTGATTGAAGGTCTGGATGATATCGGGCTAACTTTACGTAATGAGAATAAAATTTCAGAATTTGAAAGCCGTAACAAACAAGTCACTCCGTGGCTTTATTAATCAATTTATTATCAACCAAATTCATTAAAACATGACAATTCTAGCAGGAAAAAAAGGCTTAATTATGGGCGTTGCCAATAACCGCTCAATTGCTTGGGGTATAGCTGAAGAAGCGCATAAATATGGAGCAGAACTTGCTTTCACTTACCAAGGCGAAGCTTTGCAAAAACGCGTTGAGCCATTAGCTACTTCACTTGGCTCTGATATCGTACTGCCTTGCGATGTAACTGATCCAGAATCAGTTAAAAAAGTTTTTGAAGATTTAGAAAAAAGATGGGGCAAACTTGATTTTCTAGTTCATGCTATTGCCTATTCTGATAAAGAAGAGCTGCGCGGAAAATATCTAGATACCAGCCCTAGTAATTTCGCTAACACTATGAATATCTCGGCATTTTCTCTCGTTACAGTAGCGAAAGGCGCAGAAAGCCTTATGAAAAAAGCGGGAAGCGGCAGCATTATTACTCTTAGCTATTATGGTGCTGAAAAAGTTATGCCTCATTATAACGTTATGGGCGTGGCTAAAGCTGCTCTTGAAGCTAGCGTGCGTTATTTGGCAATGGATATGGGTAAAGACAATATTCGCGTTAATGCCATTTCTGCGGGCCCTGTAAAAACTCTCGCTGCCAGTGGCATTGGTGATTTCAGGCTAATTTTCAAATGGAATGAATATAATTCTCCTCTTCGCCGCAATATCACTCTACAAGATGTTGGCGGTGCCGGTGTGTTCTTGCTTTCTGAACTTGGTGGAGGCGTTACTGGCGAAACTTTACATGTTGATGCCGGCTATCACGTTGTTGGCATGAAGGCCCCTGACGCACCAGACATCTCAATTGTCAAAGAAGGTGAATAACTACAACCCATGTTCATCAATTATCAGCCCTTTCTTATAATCATTTCGTCACCGTCAGGCGCAGGGAAATCAACACTCTGCCGCATGACAATTCAAAATGACCCGCTGATTAAATTATCAATCTCCGCCACCACCCGCCCTAAAAGGCCGCAAGAAATTGACGGTCAACATTATTTTTTTGTTGATCCTGCTAAGTTTGAAAACATGGTGGAAAATGAAGAATTCCTTGAATATGCCAATGTTTTTAACTATCGCTATGGAACGCCCAAAAAAATGGTGGAAAGTGAATTAAAAAATGGCAATTGTGTGCTATTTGACATTGATTGGCAAGGCGCTAGAAAAATTAAAGAGAAATTTGATAAAGACGCAGTTGTTTCAATTTTTATCCTACCACCTTCATTACAAGAGCTAGAACGCCGATTACGTGCTAGAGCGCAAGACCCTGAAGATATTGTACAAGATCGTATGAAAAAAGCCCGTGATGAAATTAGCCACTTTAATGAATATGACTTTGTTTTAGTGAATGATGAATTAAGCAATGCTTATAATAAAATCCGCTCTATTATTGAAGCCAAGCGAGTTGCCAGACAAAACAAGCAGGACATCAAAAAACTGATTGAGGAATTTTTGTAAAGCTAATACTTAGTTATCCTCACTAACTGAATATTACGCACTACACCAATAAATACGTATGCATACCCTCTTTGATTCTCTCCTCCACATTCTCATCGCTTTCATCAATAAAATCGGCTATCTGGGAATTTTTATTGGCATGTTTTTAGAGAGCACTCTATTCCCCCTTCCAAGCGAAGTAATCATGATTCCGGCTGGCATTAGCGCCTCACAAGGCGGGATGAATATATATTTTGCAATTATAGCTGGTGTTGCAGGCAATGTTTGTGGTGCAATTTTTAGCTATTATTTAGCTACTTCAATTGGCCGCACAATTCTCTTTAAAATCGGCAAATACTTTTTTGTTAAAACTGAAACTATAATAAAAGTTGAAAATTTTTTTAAAAATCACGGCTCAATTTCAATTCTAATTGGCAGAGTTTTACCAGGAGTTCGCCATGTTATTTCGCTCTTTGCCGGAATTGCCAGAATGCCTCTTAGATTATTTTCTTTTTATACTACAGTAGGCTCAGCAATATGGACTGGTATCTTATCAGCCCTGGGATTTTTTATTGGAGAAAACCAAACATTAATTAAAGAACATCTTCACGAAATTATTATAGCCTGCGCCCTACTCTGTGCTTTCATGATAGCAATTTATATTTTTTACAAAAAACGCAAAAAGACATCCTGAGGCTTATTTTTGAGTACACATAGTCATCTTCAAATTTTTTAGTTAGACAGAATAATTCAAATTGGTGTTGGATAGCCTCATCTAACCACCGCTCTGCTATCACATATTTTTAAAGCCAACGCGGAAATAAGCATAGCCGGTAACTACCGTCAGAAATGCCGCTAAAACAAATAAAATTTTGGAAGCAAAAACTATAAAACTTACAAGCAAAAATTTTAATTCGATCCAGCCAGTAAGCCAACCTGTAAGCCAATAATAAATAGCATAAGATGAGCCTTTCTCACCAAGCAACATACCGGTAATTGCTGTCATTTGCACAGCAGTTTTATATTTTGCTAATTTGCTTACAGGCACACTAACCCGCAACTCAGCCAGAAACTCACGCAGACCAGAAACTAAAACTTCGCGACAAATAATGATGAGCCCGGGAATTAAAATCCATAAATCGCGATTACTAAAATTTATCAACATCACAATTGCCACGATTACCAAAAGCTTATCAGCAATAGGATCAAGACATTTACCAAAATTTGATTGAGCTTTCATTGAACGGGCAAAATAGCCGTCAAAGTAATCAGTTATAGCAGCAGTGGCAAAAAGAGTTGCTGCAATAACATTAGCTATCATTCCTGGAATATAAAAAGAAAAGATCAAAACAGGAATTATGATCAGACGAAAAATTGTAAGAAAATTAGGAAGTTGTTTCATGAAATTTGAAAATAGCTGGCAGTTTTAATCCGAAATAATTACCTGATTTTTAATTCCTAGAAACCATTAGCTGATTCCTTTTCCTTTTTGAAAACCGTTTCAATTTTCATTTTTGCCTCTTCCAACCTTTTGGCGCAATGCTGCCTAAGAGCATCGCCTTCCTCATAAAGATCGATCATTGAATCAAGACTAATTTTTTGTGAAGATAAAATTTCTACAATCTCCTCAAGCCTTGTCATTGCAAGTTCGAAGCTCATTTTAGAAATTTTTTTGTCAAATTTTTTTACAGGTTTTTCGTTCATAAGCTATTTCATAAAATCGAAAAGCGGCGCCTCGCTGCCTTCCTTATCTATTAAACGAATAGGATATTCATCGCTAAAGCAAGCATCACAATATTGTGGATTTTCTTGATTACGCTTACTTTGCAGAATCGCTCTATAGAGCCCATCAAGTGAAATATAACCAAGATGATCAGCGCCTATCATTTCTTTGATTTCCTGGATTGAAAAATTAGAAGCAATAAGATTTTTTTTATCCGGCGTATCAACCCCATAAAAACATGGCGAAATTGTTGGCGGAGAAGCAATTAACATGTGAACCTCGGTGGCTCCAGCATCACGAATCATTTGCACTATTTTTTTGGAAGTAGTGCCGCGCACGATACTGTCATCAATCAATACTACTCTCTTCCCCCTGATTACTGATAAATTGGCATTATGTTTTAATTTCACACCAAAATGGCGTATACGATCCGTTGGTTCAATGAAAGTTCTGCCAACATAATGATTTCTGATAATGCCAAGCTCGAAAGGAATTTTCGATTCCATACTGTAACCAATTGCGGCCGGCACACCAGAATCAGGCACTGGCACCACTACATCAGCATCAACTTTAATTTCACGCGCTAATTCAATACCAATATTTTTGCGCATTTCATAAACATTTTTCCCTTCGATAAAAGAATCAGGGCGAGCAAAATAAATATATTCAAAAATGCAGAATTTTGATGGTCTGGGAGTAAAAGGTTGGCAGGATTTTACACCATCTTTATTGATAGTTATCATCTCTCCATGTCCAACATCCCGCTCAAATTTAGCACCTATAATATCAAGAGCACAAGTTTCCGAAGCAACAACATAAGCATCACCAAGGCGACCAAGCACTAAAGGCCGCACACCATGTGGGTCACGCAGGGCGATAATTTCTCCTTCATGAATTATCACTAAAGAAAAAGCGCCTTCGATTTGCGAAACGGCATCAATAATTTTTTCGTGTAAAGTTGGTTTTTGACTAAGCGCAATCAGGTGGATTATTATTTCAGTATCCATTGTTGACTGAAAAATCGCCCCATGTCTGATCAATTGGTTGCGCAGAGTTACAGCGTTAGTGAGATTGCCATTGTGAGCCAAGGCAAGAAACCCTGAGGCAAGTTGTGCATAGATTGGTTGGTAATTGCGCGCATTTTTTTTTCCAGCCGTAGAATAGCGCACATGACCAATTGCCATATCGCCTTCTAATTTTTTTACTACTCGTGGAGAAGTAAAATTATCAGCAACTAGCCCATCAGCAAAATGAGCGGCAAAAAATTCGCCCGACATTGAAACAATCCCTGCTGCCTCCTGGCCACGATGCTGCAGAGCATGAAGTCCAAGAGCAGTATTTACAGCGGCATCAGGCGACCCATAAATCGCAAAAATTCCGCATTCTTCATGTAGATTATCAAAAATTAAATCGTCCTTCATATAGATAAATAGAGGTCACACTTAGTTTACTGAATCGAGTCATAATTCGACCGCGACATTAGATATTTGTAAACAATTAGATTTTCCATTATGCGCTGCACGTAGTTTCTGGTTTCAGAGTAAGTTATTAACTCAATCCAATCAATCACTTTATCGAGATCTTTTTCATTTCTCGGATCATAAAATTCGTTGATCCATCTCTGAGTTGCATTTGGACCAGCATTATAAGAAGCGATTGCCAACATTTCCGATCCATTAAAGCGATCGATCAATTTTTTTATGTAATGCGAGCCAAGACGTACATTATACTTTATATCATTTGCCAATTTATGCTTATTGTAAGGGATACCTATATCTTTTGCTACTAGCTTTGCGGTGCCAGGCATCAGCTGCATAAAGCCAATTGCACCAACACTACTTACTGCCTTTGGTGCAAAGCCGCTTTCTTGTTTAATTATAGCATGAACCAGGGGAGCATATTTGTCATTTTCCACCTCTTTCACAATCTGAAATTTATCTCTGATAAAAAAGACGTTATTCTTAGCTGCAACACGTGAAATTTCTGCGTCAAGTTGGCGATCTCCAATTTCATTGATGATTTTCATAATCACCGCAATCTGGCCAGGAGTTGTTGAATTATTCACCAACCATTTAAAAATCTTGGTTGCTGAAGATTTATCGCCCGTGATTGCTAATAAATAAGCGATCTGAGCAGTTTTTGATTCAGAAATTTTTATCAAATCACGCCCAGTAATATCAGGATCTTTCGGCAAGATTATATCATCTTGTGCACCAATTGGGTCAATGGTCCGATGCTTATGAATTGCCAATTGGCCATAGAAAAAGATCGGGTATTTTACTGCCACTTTATACCATTCAATTGCTTTTTCTTTATTACCTATAGCCTCAGAGGCCATGCCAAGCCAATAAGCACCACGTGCGAGAGTTACTGGCTGGACAACATTTTTATAAAGTCTTTCAAAATGGGCATAGGCAATTTTTGGCGCATCAACAAAACGCAAGGCAATCCAGCCTGAAGTCCATTCCGCTTCCCAGAAATCACTAGAGTTGAGCGGTAAATTATGGTTGGCAATTAAATTGTAGGCAATTTTATATTTTTTTTGCTTAAGCATCTCGCGCCCATAGAGTCGGCGCAAGCCCCACCATTTGTCTGAATATTGTGAGTTTTTTGGCAAACCCACCATCAAATCTATTAAATCATCAATTTGATCTTTGGCTTTATACCATAACACTCTCCTATATGACAAAACCTCACTACCCCTTAATTTCCTAGGCACCGAAAGAACAAGGTTGTCAATATATTTTGGCATGTCCTGGATAGCAATTACCGCCAAAAACAGCCTTTGATAATCCTCATTAACAAAATTTAAAATACGTTTGGCTTCTGTAACTTTACTGTCGAACAGCAGACGCTCAAGGCGGCTTATATGATCGCTTTCAACTAACTGGGTTTGATATTTTTGCAAAAACACCCTTTCTTCCTCTTCAGAAAAATTGTTTTTTATCCAAATTGTTGAGATCAAATCACGAATTTCTTTTCGTACTTTATCTTTTTCAGCTTCAGAAATATTAGTTCGCGACAAAAAATTTATTTTTGATTGCAATAGATAAACTTTTGATTCCGTAGAGCCTGCTGGATTGGAATTAAAATATTGCTCAGATGTTTGATAAGAAACGTTATTTTCTATCGCTACCAACTCAACATTGTGACGCAGCTCATTAATATTTGGAAAAAAGGGATTATCTAAAGTAAAACGAGAAATATCGCTGAAAGAAATTTTTTTTGGATCAATTTTGCCGCTAAACTTATTCCACAAAATCATATCAGCCACCGCCTCAGAAAAATCGGGCTTGTAATTAATAACCTTGCTTTGATCGGGAATTTCTTGTTGCGGCCGTTCTTTTTTGAGTTTGTCTACATAAGACAAGGCTTCATCGTACTCTCTCTTATTTATAGCAAGGGCGATTTTTTTTAAAATTTCCAAATCATCACCCGTGATTCCCTGCCATAATTTCTGTGAAATCGGTTTTGTATCTTTTGACCAAGCAGTAAAATTTCCCAATAAAAAAAGCACAAGAAATAACGTCAGACAACGCGCTAACTTGGTAAAAAATCTTGGCACTTTTTTATTAAAATTAGGGATTTTTAAAAGGAGAAGAATGTGCTAGTTTTTCAGCAATATTTTAAAAAGACAAATCGAAATTTTTTACAACTTACTTGCATAGATTTGTTAACCCAAAAATTTATTATCTCCAATCTTTATAGAAACTCAAAAAAGTTAATTAAAAAACTACCAAAAGAAAAGTTGCATTTAGCTTTTAACCTTCTTAAGGTTTCTTTCCTTCTTATTGATTGCATCAAATCTATTTCTTATCGCGGGGTAGAGCAGCCCGGTAGCTCGTCAGGCTCATAACCTGAAGGTCGTTGG
>CAZCWN010000041.1:0-14529 GCA_964502375.1 uncultured Rhizobium sp.
TACAGATCAGATGTTTAATCTTATAGAGCAAGGTCTCGTGACGACACTACCTAGGGCATTTGTTTATTTGTTAATAATGGCACAAGCGCTAACATAATAAATATTGCATGAAGTTAGCCCCCCTGGACTGCGCTAATAATGACAATATTGATTAATGAAACTTCAAGATTCGAATTATTTTTCTAGATTCCTGCTTGAAGAAATTAGCAATCACTCCAAAATTCTCACATTAAAATCTTTTTTAAAAATTATGAAAAAATTACTACTCACCTCAGCGCTTTTATTCGCTATTTCCTGCTCTTATCAAAATCAAAAAGTAACACTTGATTTATCTTTTGACGATAAAAAATCAGACATTGGTAATAATGTGGGCCTTGATCTGCAGGTGTTTGATGACCGTCTCCACACTGATATTGTCGGTATAAAAGAACTTGGTGACAAAAAATTCACGATAGCTCCAGAACAAAATTTAACTGAATTTTTACGCAGAAAAATCAAAGAAGATTTATTCCATAAAGGCTTTAGACCTGGAAAAGACAAAGCTTTAGAAATCCACATCGAGACCATGAAATATAAGGCTGAGCGCGGTTTCATGTTAGGCAAATCTACAGCCGAAATAGCAATCAAAGTGGTGGTAATAAACAACCGCACTGGCGAAAAACTCACCAGAAATTTTACTACGAAATTAAACAATAAACATTTCATCGCCCCGCTGGATTCAACAGACGCCAGGATAATCAATTCTCTTCTCCAGGAAACAATGTCTGATATTATTAATGATGAACCGTTGCTGCGGAATTTAGCTAAATAATGCAAAATAAAGCGCTCAGAGATTTTTTCTCTTCTTTGTCTGAATCCAAATGGCAGGCAGCTCTATCCGTGCTTTGTGTGGTTGCTATTGTACTCCATCTTTTCCTTAAACTTTTTGCTATCGAAATTTTCTCTATAAAAATTTCTGATATACCGCTACTTCTTATCATTGCCTTTGGCGGGATGCCGCTTCTCTGGCAAATTTTGATCAAAATTCTTAATAAAAATCTCGGCGCCGATTTATTAGCTTTTATTGCTTTAATCACCGCCTTTTTCCTTGGCCAATATTTGGCTGCCGTGTTAATTGTATTGATGCTGGCAAGCGGACAAGCACTTGAGGAATATGCCACTCATAAGGCTTCTTTTGTGTTAGAAGCCTTGGCAAAACGCATGCCCTCCACCATTCATATGAAACAAGATGGCAAGATTGAAGATGTAGAGGCAGAAAAAATTAAAATAGGCGATTTAATAGTAGTTTATCCGCACGAAACTTGTCCTGTTGATGGCACAATTGCCGAGGGTTTCGGCACTATGGATGAATCATATTTAACAGGAGAGCCCTATAAAATTTCCAAGGCTCCTGGTTCACAAGTTTTGTCGGGCGCAATCAATGGAGAAGCAGCTTTAACTATTCGCACAGAGAAACTGCCACAAGATTCACGCTATGCTGAAATCGTCAAAGTTATGCAAGAGGCGCAACAAAAGCGCCCGCACTTACGCCGTCTTGGTGATCAAATTGGTGCCGTTTTCGCCCCGGTTGCTTTAGGCGTGGCCGTTGCAACTCTAGCCTTCACCGGCAGTGTAATGAAATTTTTGTCAGTTCTGGTGGTGGCAACGCCCTGCCCTCTTTTAATCGCTATTCCAATTACTATCATCAGCGCCATTTCAATCTCAGCGCGGCGTGGCATTATTATTAAGGATCCCGCCGTTTTGGAAAGATTACCCACTTGCTCGACAGCAATTTTCGACAAAACCGGCACCCTTACTTATGGACAACCGGAACTAACTAAAATCACCTTGGTAGAAAATTTTCAGCCTCAGGAAATTTTACAGCTGAGCGCAAGCCTGGAACGCTATTCAAGACACCCATTGGCCAGCGCCATTCTTAAGGCCGCTAAAAAAGAAAATATTGAACTTATTGAACCAGAAAGAGTTGCCGAAAAGCCCGGCCAAGGCTTGATAGGGAAAGTTCTAAACCATGAGGTGTTCGTTACCAGTCGCGATCGGATTGATAAAAGCCATGCCGAAGAAATTACAAAATTGCCATCTCATGAACATGGGCTTGAATGCCTGGTGTTAATAGACCAAAAAATCGCCGCTGTACTTATCTTCCGCGATTCACCAAGGGCAGATAGCCACCCTTTTATTCATCATTTAGCGCCAAATCATAATTTTGAAAAAGTTATTTTATTGTCCGGAGATCGTGATTCTGAAGTAAATTACTTAGCTTCATTGCTTGAAATTAAGCATAAATTTTCCTCTCAGACCCCTGAGCAAAAACTGGAAATTGTGCAAGCTGAAACAGCGAAAGCGCCAACTTTATTTATGGGTGACGGTATTAATGATGCACCAGCGTTAATGGCGGCCACTGTGGGTATTGCTTTTGGACAACATAGCTTAATTACCTCTGAAGCCGCTGGAGCGGTCATTATGGACAACACCTTGGTCAAGGTTGATGAGCTGATTCACATCAGTGATTCTATGCGCAAAATTGCACTTCAAAGCGCTGTTGGGGGCATGTTATTTAGTTTTGGAGGAATTATCTTTGCAGTGGCGGGGCTAATTAATCCCGTCTCAGGGGCGCTGTTGCAGGAAATAATTGATGTAGTTGCCATCCTAAACGCTTTGCGACTTACCTGGGCAAATTCGATTGCTTCAGATATTGAGATTACAAAAGAATAATCAGAAGTTTTAGCAAAAGATTCTGTCCAAGCTAAACTTGTATTCGCAAGCATAACTCCGCGAAAATAACTCAATTCCCCCTAAAGGGCGCCATCACACTTTTTCCGATCACAATAACAGCGTCAGCACTAATACTAAGTGGGGTCAAACTAACTTTGGCCAGATTAACCAATGAGCCAGGTTTGTACTTAATTGGCACCACGTAAGTTCGATCAAGCTCGGGCAGATATTGACCAAGGTCATCCCGGGGTAAATAACGTTTGCCAACAACTTTTAGCTTCAAAGATAAAGTTTGATCATCCGTGCTACGAAAACCAAGAGCTTCCAAAAAAGCAAAATCGCGTCGTGGCAACTTCAGGTCAAAAGTTTCAATATAAACTTCACCATAAATGTTGTTATAGCGATCAAGATTAAGGTTGCTTTTCTTCACATTAATAAACAGTAAGTCGCGACGATTCGAGCGTAAAATTTGTTTAATTACATCAGAATCATCAGAAAAAATATAATCGTAATTTTTGCCCAAAAAAACTATTAGCTTGCCATCATTACTTATCAAAAACTGCCTAAAAGTTTCATTATAATAGGGCTTACTCCATAAAGCCTTGGTAACACATGAGGTAAAGAGGAAAAAAACTATTAAAGCAAAAATTTTTAGAACCGCCTTATTACAAGTGATCATAATGCCCTCGAAAATAAAGCAGCGGCTCTTTTTCATTGATTTTGGAAAAATTTAAAACTTTGCCGATGATTATGTGATGGTCTCCTGCCTTAATCACTCGAAATTTTTCGCATTCAAAAAATGCCAAAGAATTTTGAAAAATTGGATTACCAAGTGTGCTAAAAAAATAGGGTTCAATCGCCCATTTTTTAGAATTTTTTGGTGTGGCGAAAGCCGTTGCCAACCCTTGCTGCTCAAGGCTTAGAATATTAAATGAAAAATAACGGTTTTTTTTAAAAAAGGCGAGATTGGAAGATTTATTATCGACACAAAAAGATACTAATGGGGGATTTAAAGAAACGGCCGTAAATGAATTTATAGTCATGCCGAAAAATTCATCGGCAAAAATTTTTTTCAATTTTTGCAAAATATTTCTGCCAAGTACGGTGTCCGTAATTTTTTTGTCAAAAATTTTCAGTTTGGAAAAATCTTGAGAGAGAATTTTTTCAGAAAAAAACCCTTTGGACAAAAAATTTTTTCTGCGCGCACAAGCAATTATTACGCCAGTTGCAAAAAGCCCAAGGTGATCGCGCAGCTTTCTTTGATCCATTGATTAAAAGACACCCATCTGTTTAAAGGAAGAAATAAGGAAGAACACTGCAATCACTACACCCAGAACCATCCAAGTCGAATAGCTATAGAGATAACCAGTTTGTAATTTACTAATGCGTCCAGACATCACCCTGCAAAGAGCAGCAAGACCATTTGGCACTCCATCAACAATTTTCATATCGAAAAACTTCCAGAGAAAATCTCCCAATTTTTTAGTTGGTTTAACCAAGGCCATTTCATAAATTTCGTCAAAATACCATTTGTTTAATAACAAGCGGTAAATTGGCTTGGTTGCCTTTGCTAGCTTTTGTGGCAAGTCGGTTTTTTTGAGGTAAAAAATATAGGCCAAAGCAATTGCAACAATACCAACTAATAGCGGAGAAATTTTCACCAGGAATGGTGCGTGATGAATCTCTTCTAACAATTCCTGCTTTTCTGCCAAAACGAAAATTGCCCCATCGAAAAAATTTCCTTCTGCTGAAACCATATTAAAAATTTTTGTTCCAACTATACCGGCAAAAACTGATCCTATCGCCAAAATAAACAACGGAACCATCATTGAAAATGGCGATTCATGGGCGTGTTCAAAAGTGTGATGATCGGCGCGCGTTTGCCCATGGAAGGTTAAGAATAACAAGCGCCAAGAATAAAAAGCGGTTAGGAAAGCAGCAGAAATTCCCATAATATAGGCCATTTTACCAAAGGAAGAATGAGACATGAAAGCGGCCTCCAAAATCACATCTTTTGAATAAAATCCGGCAAATGGCGGAAAGCCGGCCAAAGCCAAAGAGCCAATCCACATCATGGCATAAGTAATAGGGATTTTTTTCCAGATGCCTCCCATTTTCTGAATGTCTTGCTCATGATGCATGGCATGAATAACACTACCCGCTCCCAAGAATAATAAAGCTTTGAAAAAAGCGTGCGTAGCTAGGTGGAAAATTGCTGCCGAATAAGCAGAGATGCCACAGGCAAAAAACATATAACCAAGCTGGGAACAAGTGGAATAAGCAATAATCTTTTTTATGTCATTCTGAGTAAGGGCAATGGTAGCAGCAAATAAAGCTGTTATAGCACCAACCACAGTTACTACCATCAACGCAGTCTCAGAAAGTTCAAAAAGTGGTGAGCAGCGGGCAACTAAAAACACCCCTGCAGTAACCATTGTTGCAGCGTGGATTAAAGCTGAAACCGGCGTTGGGCCTTCCATCGCATCAGCAAGCCATACATGCAAACCAATTTGTGCCGATTTACCCATTGCTCCAACAAAAAGCAGAATGCAAATGGCATCAATTGTACGAAATTCGCTTCCAAGAAATTGAAATTTATCTTGCAGATGTTCAATCGCTTTAGCAAATACTGGTGCGTATTCAACTGTACCAAAAGTTAAATAAATTAAAGAGATTGCTAAAATTAAACCGAAATCCCCAACCCGGTTAGCCACAAAAGCTTTGATAGCAGCCGCATTAGCTGAGTGTTTTTTGAACCAAAAACCAATCAACAAATAAGAAGCCACGCCAACGCCTTCCCAACCAAAGAAAAGTTGCACGAAATTGTCAGCAGTAACCAAAGTCAGCATGAAAAAGGTAAAGAGCGACAAATAAGACATGAAGCGCCCAATAGACTTGTCTTCGCTCATATAACCTATTGAATAAATATGAACTAAACTTGAAATTACTGTAACCACCACCAGCATTATGGCTGTTAGAGAATCAAGCTTCAAAGACCAATTAGCCGAAAAACTTCCAGAAGAAATCCAACTAGTTAAGGTAATAATTTCGTCAGTTTTGTTTTGATAGACATCAGCAAAAATTTTCAGTGCACAGATTGCAGAAATTACTAATAAGCTCGTAGAAAAAATTTGTGCAAATTTATCAGCAAAATTTTTCAGCAAAATTCGTGAAAAAATTCCAGAGAATAAAAAGCCAAAAAGTGGGAGAAAAACCGTTAGTTTTAAAAGCATTTGATTATGTAATTAAGTTACTAAAATTTAGTTAAGCCTAGGAGTGAGCTATTTCCCACTAACCTTCCTAAACTAGCAAAAATAACCATTATTTGATTATTTTGATTCTGGCTCGTTGAATTTCAAACTGCAGTTCTTCTATTTCTAGCTCTACTTTTTTGAGAATTTTTAGAGCTTGTTTGATAATTAAATCCTTCATGAAGAACACCAAATCTTACTGAATTAAATGATTTGGTTCACTGGTTAAAGTTGGGAAGCCGATTTTCAAAAATTGGCGAGAAATTTATGAAGAGAAAGTAAAAAATCAAACCAGAAAACTTTACCACAAACCAGTAGATCCAATACGCGTATCACCTCTGGCATTAAGCTTCCAAATATTACCGATTGAATGGGCTCCTGGATCATAGCGCGTTTGCCCCGGAAGAGGGGGAGTCATAGCAGCCGCTTGTACAGTACCAAGTACCGATTGGCGGCAGAAATAATGTGCGCCCCAAAAAATCGTATTATAATCGCTTAAATTCTTCTTAATATCTTCTGGATCGTTCCAATTAATGCCCCTGAGCTCTACTTTATAACGTTCTCTTATTTTGGTGATGTTGGGATTGGCAGAAGTAATATCAGGGTCACGTTTCCAGGTATAAAAACTTTCATAGATTGCACCTCCAAATTGCGATCCCAAACCTGATTCGCAGCCATGTGTCCATCCAAGTTCAAAGCCAGGGGAGCCTCCTTTTGGCATTTTAGAAAAAATATATCCCATCGGTTTATAATAATTTTTTGAGCAACCGGTAAAAGATAAAATCACCAATATTTTAAAAATAACCCTAATCATATTATTGACCAAAAAACTGATTTTTAGAGTCCCCAGCCCATAGCGGGTTGGCCCCTAACGCACTCCCTGTTGGGCTGTTTGCGCCCCATGCACCAAATATCCCATCAAAACCACTATCGTCAAACATTGTATCCCCTAAAGCTTTGCCAGCACCGCCCTTGCCACCAAAAAACCCTCCCCATGCACTTTCATAATCAGCAGGGGCAGTATCCAGACCGGCATTACCATGAGGCAAAATATAACGATCAAATGACGCTATAGTATTGGGGCCAACTATGTTTTGGAAACAATAAGATTGACCACGGCTATGCCCAAAGCGATATTCTGGATTTCCAATCATTTTCGGATCAAAACGATAATCATGGATAGAACGATAAGCGCCATTTCCCCGAGCATAAAGAACCGAAGAACAACCATCTTTAAAACCTTGCTGGAAGGCGGGAGTGCCCTCAGGAATTTTTGGCATCATGCCAGAAAAGAAAGGTGTTCCGGCGCTAGTAAACCATTTACAGCTAAAAAGGCTTAGTGCCAAAATTATTGTTAAAGTTTTTAGTAAAAATTTCATAATTTATCTATACCCACCAAACACTGATCCCCAAATTGGCCTATCCTGCTTAATATGGTCATAACGGTAACAATACCAAAATGCATTTCCCCAAGCAGTTTTATAATCAGTGGAACTAGTCATTTTATAACCATCAGAGGCATTACTACGATAAAACATTTTGTAAAAAGTGTTGCTACCAGCCGACATCCCAACCTCACAACCATCTTCCCATCCTTGTTTGAATTCTGGTGAAGCATCTCTCAATTCTTCAACGAATTCTCTGTCAGGTCTATTAGGAAAAATTTTAGCAACTGATTTTTTGCAGCCACATAGGCTAGAAAGCAAAAAGAGGATTAAAAAAAAATCTTTCATTCCAAGGGGCCAAATTTAGTTGAGTTAATACTAGTAAAAGTTGAGGCATGAATTACACAAGCAAACCAACCTTGCCCCCAACCAGTCTGATAAGCCGGATCATGCTGATAAACGCCACTACCAAATTCTGGCCCCTTGCCCTCTTGATAAACCCAAGAGTTGGCAAAACTAGCCGAACCTCTAGCTGCTAATCCACTTTTACAGCCAGCATACCAGCCAGCCTTATATTCAGGTGGACCATCTGGAACGGCTGTGCTAAGCGTGATTGGTTGGTAAAAACCAAAAGTATCTGGCTTACGACAAGAAGCCACTAGCAAAATCAGAGCTAGGAACAAAAGTAAAAAGATTTTGCTTCGCGAATTGTAAGCCATAAGTTTAAACAACATCCCAGTCTATTATATAAGTGCATTGCTCATAACCATCCCACCAACCGGTGTTGTAGTCAGGGCCTTTTTGCATACGTTTAAAATTATATTTCCCCCCCACATCAGAAAGCAGACCTGTGGAAACTGCATCCCAAGCAGATTGGCAACCATCTTTAAAGCCTTTGCCATATTCACTATCAGCGGAAGGAAACCCTCTTACACCAGTAAGAGGACGTGGCTTTGCGCCCCAGTTCCAGCTTTTTGGCATTGGCTCAACAAACAATTTGCAAGAAGAATTTAGCAATAAAAAAACGGCAGCCAAAACAATCCGTAAACAATAAGAGGGGAAGGATTTACGCATTTTTTTTGGTAATTAGTTGCAGGATTCTCTCCATTTCTTGACCTATAGAATCAAAAGAAAAGTTTTTTTCAAGACGCAAAAACGCTTCATGAGTAAGTGTGGAATAATTTTGTGGGTTGCTTATAATTTTAATAATTTTTTCTGCCAAATCTTGGGGCTTTTCATTTGTAAAAAGCATACCGTTTTTTTCGTCTTCAATCAACATTTTTCCCCCATCACTATCGGAGGAAATTACCAAAGTTGAGAATAAGAAACCTTCTAGAATTACAAGCCCGAATGGCTCTTCTCGTGATGGGATACAAAAAATATCCACATCTTTAAAGAAATCTTTTTTGTCCAAAACTATTCCTACAATTGCACTTTTTTCGGCAAGCTTATTTTCTTTAATAAGATGCTCAATCGTATGCCAATTATAGTTTCCGGGCACCTCAAAACCACCGATTTTCAGGCGTAAATCATAGCCATTTTTTATCAAAATTGCAGCGGCCTTAATTAAAATATCAAAGCCTTTACGAGGCTCAATTCTACCATAAATTCCAATTACTGGCGGGTTTTTTAATTTTTTTTCCAGATATTTTTGGTCAACCTTAATTGCATTTGGAAGCACAAAAGACTTGCTTTTACCATGCCCTGCAGCCACCACTAAATCTGAAATTTTTTGATTAATGCTAATTATATAATCACACCGCAAAGAACTCTTAAAGCTAATACCATGATTGATGGCAACTGCTTTGGTATTAGTAAAAAATTTCAGAACCCCCATCCATTTCATTATGCGATTAGAATGGCATAAAATCACATCTGGCTTAAATTTATATAATATCAACGATAGCGTTAAAAAATCAAAAACTTGACTGAAATTTTTTAGTTTAAAGATTTTTTTTGCTTCATATTTATTATTGCCATTATCAGAGATAAGCAGTGCAACTTCATGGCCTTTTTCTGACAAAATTTCAGTGTAATTACGAAAGACCTGGTCAACTCCGCCAATGCCTTGAGCGTGAATTGCATTTAAAATTTTCATGTGCAGTTTTGATTTTCAAAATACTAAAACTATGCAAAACATTTTCCAAGCAGTCAAATATAACTATCCAAAACCTGTTAATTTCGACGAAAAAAATCCGCAATTTGATATATTCAAAAATATCCCGATTGAAGATTGTTATCCCCCCACAACCCAGCTTCTAAAAAATGTGCGCATCAGCACTAATTCTGTTGTCTTCAATTATTTCAAAATTTTTAGGGAAAGCTGCATTGGCGAGGAAGTTTATAAAAAATATAGCAGCGGTTTTAAATTTTTTCTGAAATTCATTTTTCCAAAATTCAACTTCAGTAAAAAAAGATTTTTACTAATCACTGATGAATGGACCAGCAATTATTATCACTGGCATATTTTTGCCTTAAAGAAGTTGGTGATCCTACAAGAAAGCGGGTTGGCGAAAGAATCGCTACTTTTTTTACCAAAAAAATATCAGTATTACAAATTTGTTTTACCCTCGTTGGAAAAATTTGGAATCAACAAAAATAACATAGTTTTCTTACCCCGAAAATCAAATATAAAAGCTAGGGAATTAGCTATAGCTAGCGCCCCTCAACAGCATCCAATAATTTTTCAAGAAATTCGCAAAAAACTTTTAAAAGATGCAGAAAAAATTGATCTTGGTTTTGGTGAACGCATTTATATTTCGCGCGAAGGACAGGTTTTGCGCTTTGTAGAAAATGAAAAAGAAGTAGTAGAATTACTCGCCAAATATGGCTTCAAAAAAATCATTATTGATCAATTTTCTTATGATGAACAAATCGCCATTTGTGCAAAAATAAAATATCTAATAAGCTCTCACGGTGCTGGCCTCACTAATCTGCTATTTATGCCAGAAAATGCTGCAATCCTTGAGTTGGCGGTCAAACCTTATTCGAATAAACCAGTTACTGATTACTACAAATTATCTGCACTTCTTAACATAAAATATTTTTATCAAGAATGCGAAATGGGTGAAAAAAGCACAGTTAAAGATTTTCATCAAGCCAGTTTAGTGGTTGATTTAAAAGAGTTGGAAAAGAATTTAAAATTGATGATTAATAACTAACAGATAGTGCTTGGATAGTTGGCGTTTCACAATTTTTACATTTGGATTATGATTAAAAATTTTCTATCTGACCGCGCTCTTATTGAGCTCTTGGGCCATGACCGTAAAAAGTTTTTACAAGGCTTAATTACTAATGATGTTTATAAAGCGAGTGGAAAAAAATTGATTTTTGCAGTTATGCTGAATGCTCAAGGGCGTTTTCTTTATGATTTTTTTATTTTTGAAATTGGGGAAAAATTGATGCTCGACTGCCTTTTATCAAGGCGCGAGGAGATTATTAAAAAATTAAATTTTTATAAATTACGCGCCCAGGTCGAGATTAAAAAAAATGATGAATTTCTGGTTGGCCAAACTCTAAGCCCCGCTTCTATACTACAGGAATTATCCTTTCCAGATCCCCGCCACTCTGGGCTAGGGCACAGAGTTTATCTAAAAAAAGATGGGGGGAAAATCGAAAACTTACAAACAGAAATACAATATAATTGGCAGCGAATTTCCTTAAAAATTCCAGAAAGTGAGCATGATTTAACTTATGAAAAATCTTTCATCCTGGAATTTGGTTTTGATGAGTTAAACGCTATCGATTATGAAAAAGGCTGCTATGTGGGCCAAGAGCTGACAGCACGTACGCATTTTTTGGGAACAGTCAGAAAAAAGATTTTTCACATAAAAATTCCTAATGCAGTTAATCCAAACTCTAATTTGAAAAACAGCGAAATAACTTGCGAGGGAAAATCTGCTGGCTTAATTCTATCTTCAGTTTTTCATGATAACGAACTTAACTCCCTGGCTTTAATCAGGCTTTCCGACGAACAAAATCTTGATGAAATAAAAGAGAAGCTTGAATTTCAGGGCCAAAAAATTTCCATAGTCAGCTGATGCAAATATATCTTCCGATTGCCGAAATCCCAGTAAATATTATAGTAATTCTGCTGCTTGGGCTAGTCACTGGCTTCCTTGCGGGCATGTTTGGAATTGGCGGAGGTTTTTTATCCACTCCTTTTTTAATGTTCATTGGAGTTCCTCCGGCAATTGCAGTTGCCACTTCGACCAACCAAATTATTGCTTCTTCAGCCTCGGGCCTTTTGGCCCACGTTCGTAAAGGCAATGTCGATATTCGCATGGGAATATTTTTAGTAATAGGAGGGTTTTTAGGGTCAACACTTGGTATATCAATTTTTAAACTACTACAGAGAACCGGAAATATCGATATAGCGGTAGCATTAGTTTATGTGGTGTTCCTTGGCTCAGTTAGCGTAACTATGTTGATTGATAGCGTGAAAAATCTGATCGAAAATAAATATGGCATTGCCTGGGAAAAAAATGAGAACACCTTCTTGCAGAAATTTTTATTAAAAATCGATGCCCTGCCCTGGAAGCTTTACTTTCCAAGATCAAACGTAACTGTCAGCGTTATCATCCCTATAATTTTAAGCACAGGTATCGGAATTTTAGTTGCCCTAATGGGAATTGGCGGCGGCTTTTTAATGATACCAGCCATGATTTATATATTGCGTATGCCTTCAAACGTGGTAGTCGGCACTTCCCTATTTCAAATAATTTTTATCGCTAGCAACGCCACATTTTTACAGGCAATAAGCAGCCACACTGTAGATATAGTATTAGCCTTCTTGATGATCATAAGTTCAGCCATTGGCGCACAAATCGGAACCCGCAGTAGTTATAAATTTGATGCCGATAGTATGCGCTCTTTCTTGTCTCTGTTGCTTCTAGCTGTATGTGTTAAAATGACATTTGTACTATTTTCTGAACCAAAAAGCCTTTACATGATCGAGGTTCTGAAAAAATGAAAAAATTTTTCTCAATTTTTCTGACCATATTTTGTTCATTATTTTTTGTAGCTCACTTTTCTAGCGCCGAGGCCAGCCCAATAATTTCGGGCATTTCCACTAATGAGATTAATATCGACACTAATTTTCACGGGACCGAGATTTTACTTTTTGGCGCTAAAGGCGATGCTGGGAATATTGTAATTGTTGTACGTGGCCCTAAAAGAAATTTTTTGGTTACTAAAAAACAAAAATTATTAGGGATTTGGTATAATGGCGAGCGCGTAAAATTTAAAAATTCTTATAGCTTTTATTCACTATTTTCTACTTTCAATGAGAGGGAAAAACCAACCGAGGAAATTCTTAGAGAGCTTGAATTAGGAAAAAAGAATCTCCAATTCCAAGTTTCGGGCGACGTGAAGGAAAAAAAGAAAGATGAATTTAAGCAGCAATTAGTTGAACGAATGGAAGAAAGCAAACTCTATTCTAATGGTGCTGATAAAATTGATTTTCTAGATGAAACTTTGTTCAAAGTCCTTCTAAATTTCCCTAAAAATATTAGTCGCGGCATTTACACAGTAGAAATTTATTTAGTTAATGAGGGTTCTTTATTGTCTTTTCAATCTATTCCGATTTATGTAAACCAAGTTGGTTTAAGCGCCACAATACTTGATTTTGCTTACCAAGAATCTTTCCTTTATGGATTGTTAGCCGTGCTTATCCCTCTTGTGATTGGCTGGCTTGCAAGCCATATTTTCATTCGCTTTGTAGGAAAATAGCTATGATAAAACCTATAATTAAAAAAGATGTAGAGCAGGATCTGAAACCAGAAAATGTTCCTACCATACTAATTTGCATAGATACAACCAATGCGTCAGAAACAGCACTGCGCTACGCCTGCTACAAAGCTAAGAAAAAGGGCTTCGCTGTACAAATTTTAGCGGTGCTAGAAGGATCACATAAAAATCTTATTTTCGGGTCAAAAGCGATAGGGGATGATAAGCGCAATCAGCTAGAAAAACACTTAGAAAATCTAATTAGCAAAGTCTGCAAAGAAACAGGGGTGATGCCAAGTGTTTCCATCCGTGAAGGCGACATCGTAACTGAAATCACACGCGAAATCAGAACCATTCCAACCTGCACTATGCTAATTTTTGGCAAATCCAATAACTCTCTCAGCGACAATACAGTTTTGCCAAAAATTGTGCAGAAACTTGGCACCAAAATCAAAATCCCAACCACTATCGTACCAGAACATCTAAGCGATAAATATCTACAAAGCCTGGCTTAAATAATTAGCTAATGACGCGATTAACAAAATTTACTCCTCTTCAACAAAACCAAATTGAAAGGGTGATTTCTCTAATTCCTGTGGAGATGTTCTATGTGGCAAGAGTTGTAAGAAGTGCAATTGAGGAAAACGAAATATACCAATCTTTAATAGGAACTTTTCAATCAACAGAAAATAAAAAACCATTTTTTGAAAAGAATGCACGGCTTATAAATGAGTTCCTTAATGATTGTGGGCTATTGGGATATAGAGGAGAAAAAAATAATAAGGAGCAACTCATTTATCATTGGCGCAGAGGGGGTGGCACTGCTTTTAGCCTATTTACACAGCAAAGATAGAAATGCTTATGCCCATCAAGCTCAAGCCATTAAAAATATAAACCTTACCACTAGTTACGGTTCACGAAAGCAAAGCAATATTTTTTAGAACAGCAACAGATCCACGATGGCCTCTAAACTCAACTTATTAAAGATTTAGAAGAAGCTAGCGAGACCACATTTAGTAAAACTTATGTGGTTGAGGTGTTTGGAACCCCGGGTGGCAACCATTTTGGTTCGCTAACAATTCATAAAAACGCAGGTGAAATAGACCCTGTGGTTTATTTATTTGACTCTTCCCCGCGCTAACGCGCAATGGGCTCGAAGCCCAAAAAAATAGCATAGCAAATAGTTGGTGCGCTCAAATCATCCTTAATGCTACAATAAAAAAAGCTTTTGAAGAGTGTTGGCTAATTTTCAGCAAGGAAAAATATTACAATAATTCTGAACCGTTGCAAATGTCCGGCCTTTCACACACTTTATGTGCAACTTTCACATGCGAAACGGCCTATGAAATCGCTAGAATGAGCGCCGAAGAGCCCAGGCAATTGCTCCGAGCTACACACATAGAGCCTGTCTTAAAACTCACAACCCAATAGCCAAACAAACGAAGGCTATAATT
>CAZCWN010000042.1:0-14333 GCA_964502375.1 uncultured Rhizobium sp.
AAATCACAAAATTAATAAATTGCTGGGCGGTGCTAATCTAGCCCAGAATCAGCAAAAATTGAAATCTGATTTCCACCTAATTGCTGATCTGTTGCCTTATCGTTCTTATGATGAACAAAAAGAAGTATTCATTAATGACAATTCGGTAGGATTTATCTTAGAAGGCAATCCCTTAATTGGGGCAAATGATGGGGTGGTCGAGGCTTTATCTGGTATATTTTCGGATGGTATTTTGGAAGGCTCCACTATTCAGTTTATTAATTGGGCCTCACCAAAAGTTGGTGGTATATTTGATGCCTGGCAATCACAACGCGAAGCTCAGGGAGGTGTTTATAAAAAACTCGCTGAAGAAAGAATAAAATATTTCAAGACTGCTAATCACAAATCGCTTTTTACTTCGAGCCCTTTCACGTTAAAAAATTTTCGTTTAATTATTTCTGTCTCTCTCCCCTTTAGAAAAGCCGCCTCTAAAGATTTTATCTCAAAAATTTCTCAGCTTGTTGCCTCACCAGAGAAGGCAGAAGGAATAAGCCTAAATGCTACTATAGATCAACTTAATTCTTTTAAGGAAAAATTCAAAACTGCTTTAAGAACTGCTGGCATTAATTCTTATGAAATGGTGCCTGAAGATTTGATCAACTTTCTTGATGAAATCATAAATTTTAATGTTTCTCCTTGGAAAGAAAAAATAAAATATGATCCCTTACAGCCAATTAATAAGCAGATAGTTAGTTATGAGAATAATCTAAAAGTCTCACCTGATGAAATAACTTTCTTTTCTGATGATCCAAAGAAAGCGACAAATGTTAGATGTTTTTCTGTAAAAAATTTTCCTAGTTCTTGGGCACAGTGGCAATGCCGAGATTTGATTGGCGATTTCTTCCAAGATCTGCGGCGAATGGAATACCCTTTCCTGACCTTTTTTTCTCTGACCTTACCAAGAAACGAAGAAGCTTTAAAGGCACGAGCTAAAACGAAGAATTTTAATGCTACCAGATTATCAGGTAGTGAAATTGCGAAATTCATTCCTGAAATGCGCACTTCCGCAAAGGAGTGGCAATTTGTAAATGAAAAGATCAATGCCGGTCAAAGAATTCTAAAGGCAACATATCAGATCTTAATTTTTGCTCCTGACGATAAGATTGATGAGTCGGAGCAAACTATTAAATCGATCTATAAAGCTTGTGGCTGGAACATACTGCGCGACAAATACATAAATCTTCCTTCTTTCTTATCCACTCTACCTTTCGCTCTTTCTGATGGGCTGTTCGAAGATATGGAAAAGTTAGGGCGTACCAAAACGATGGTGTCATGGACAGGTGCTAATCTGGCACCATTGCAAGGTGAATGGCGGGGCATGGGCTCAGCCTGTATGATGCTTTATGGGCGGCGCGGACAACCATTCTTTTGGGACCCTTTTGCCAATGATGAGGGTAATTTTAATGCGATAGTGGTGGGTAAATCTGGATCTGGTAAGTCGGTTTTTATGCAGGATTTAGTTACTTCAACTCGAGGTAAAAATGGCATTGTTTATGTTATAGATGATGGCCGGTCATTTATGAATAGCTGTCGCCTGCAAGGTGGTGAATTTGTTGAATTTTCTGATAAAGCTGAATCCCCAATATGCATCAATCCCTTCTCGGTGGTTAACGCTGAAACCATGGTAAAATCGCCGGAATATAAAACTGAAGTAGTGAGATTGATCACGGCTATAATTTGCCAGATGTGTGAAGGTGATCCAACGAAAAAAGATTTAAAGAAGCTAGATAATATCCAAACCAGGCTAATTGAAAAGGCGATAGGAGAAATTTGGGATATACATGGTAGGAAGGCCTCAATAACTACCGTCCGTGATTATTTTAGCCAACATAGTGACCAGCGAGGCAAAGATTTGGCCACCTTGATGGAGCCATTTACAAAAAATGGGGTTTACGGCCGCTTCTTTGAAGGAGAAAGCACAATAAAGCTGACCAATCCTTTCATGGTTTTTGAGACTGCCGAGCTCAAGAATAAAAAAGAGCTGCAATCCATAGTAGTGATGTTTCTGATGTTCCTGATCTCAGAAAACATGTATTTTGGGGATAGAAAATCTCAGATCACTTTAGTGATTGATGAAGCCTGGGATTTATTGCATGGCGAAGGTTCATCGGTTTTTATCGAAGGGTTGGCCAGGAGAGCACGAAAATATGGCGGCAATTTAATTACTGGCACCCAATCGGTAAACGACTATTTCAAAACTCCGGCCACTATCGCCGCTTTTGAAAATACCGACTGGGTAATTCTTCTTTCCCAAAAGCAAGAATCCATCGATATGCTGGCCACCACCAAAAAAATCTCGATGGATAATGATCCTGCTCTTAAAGAAGCTTTAATAAGTTTAAAAAAAGTCGAAGGACAATTTTCAGAAGCTGTTATATATGGCCCCAAAGGTTGGGCCGTTGGAAGATTAATTTTAGATAAATATTCCCTCTCACTTTATTCATCGAAGGCTGATGACTGGGCCAGGATTAATGAGTTAAAAGCACAAGGATATAGCCTTGAAGAGGCCCTGGCCCAACTTTCTCAAGAAAAATCTAAGAATAAGAGACCCAATTTTTTTACCGCTGCTGACTATAGAAAGATTATTGAGATGGTAAGGAATCCAGAAGACCGCTGCAGTTACGAAGATGCTCTCGAACTTGTTACCCAAGAAAAAATCAAAGCCAATTTTTCTCAACTTTATGAAAGAGGTCTAAGTTAAATGAAAATATTAAACAAAATCCCCAGGGAATTCCTTATCAATGGCGCGGTTGCTCTAATATTCTCCCTGATTTCTTTTTTTGCTGCTTACAACCTGGCTGCAAGAAAGATGCCAAAAATGGCGGTAGTTGACCTCACTTATCTAAATAACGATTTTATCATCAAGCTCTCCCGCTATTTGACTGAAAATAAATTAGAAGATGAGGAGGTGCAAAAAATAGTAAAGACGCACCTCGATACACTTGAGGCCTTATTAAAAGAAATCAGCACCCAGGGCAATTATATCCTCCTGCAGAAGCAAACTGTCGTTTCGGAAAATATTCAAGACATCACCAAAGATCTCGAAAAAGCCTTATTCGAAAGTGTCATCCACCAAAATAAACTAAAGGTCAAAAATGAAGAAGTTAAATAACCAAGCCAAAATCTCGTTACTTACAATTTCGGCCCTTTGTCTCTTGTGGCTGCTGCCAAAAAATTATGAGTTAGTGCTTAATCATAGCCAATCTTTACCCATTAAAGCAGTGGTGATTAGGAAGGGAGAAGTGCCTAGTAAAAATGGTCAGATATTTGTTTTTCGGGTGAGAAATAATCCGCATTTTAAAATGCCGGAAGTGAACTTTATTAAATTGGTTGGAGGGTTGGCAGGAGAAGAAATTACCACTAACGATAGAGAAGTATATGTTGAAGAAAGGCTGATTGGCACAGCAAAAATGCACTCTCTCAAAGGTGCGCCTCTCACTATCATAAATCAGGGGCTAATTCCCGAACATAAATTTTTTGCCTATACCCCGCATAAGGACTCCTTCGATTCCCGCTATCAAGATCTTGGTCTGATTGATGAAAAAGATATTATCGGTACTGCTGTTTTTGCTTTTTAGCAAAATGGCATTGGCCAAGGACTACGGAATTCAAGGAACTACCTACGAAATTAAAGAAAAAAACCTCCTGAGCGAAATTCAGGAAAGGCTGCAAGAAGCAAAAAATAATGGCCAATTAGATAAGTTCCAAAATGGCGTAAAGAAGCAAATGCTGGACCAAGCAAACAATCCAAGAGAGGTGGTTGGAATTGTTAAAGCCAGCATCGCAAGAGAATGGGTTTTTGACCCTTCAATTTCTTGGCCAGAAGATTTGCGAGATCAGAATGGGAAAGTTTTTTATCGTGCTGGCACCAAAGTTAATCCACTGGATCATGTTTCTTTAACGAAGGCGCTGGTTTTTATTAATGGTGCTGATGACAAGCAGGTCAAATGGGCGCTACAGCAGCATAGTGTTAGAAAGGGCAGGGCAAAAATTATTCTGATCAAAGGGCGATTATTAGATTTGATGCGCGCCAACAAAGTTCGTTTTTATTTTGATCAAGGTGGCAATTTAACAAAAAAATTCTCCATCCACGCCGTCCCGGCAATAGTAGAGCAAGAAGGCAAGATTTTGAAGGTGAGGGAGGTGGCGATATGAAAAAAATCCTCTCTTTAATGATGGTAATTTCTTTTGTTATAGCTTCTGCTGAAGCTAAGCAGTGCACTGGCCGAATGGTAAATCCAATCACTGATATTTGTTGGTCTTGTATCTTCCCAATCACTATTGGCAGTATGCCAGTTGTTCCCGGAAAAACAGCGGATACTCCCAACTATTCCTCTCCCCTTTGCCTTTGTCCGGCGCCTCCACCATTAATTGTTCGTCCGGGGATTGCGGTTGGATTTTGGGAGCCGATTCGCCTTGTAGATGTTACTAAGGAGCCATTTTGTTTTGTGGGTATCGGCGGGCTCAGAATTGATCCAGGTATTTCACTAGGCTCGGGGGGAGATCCAGAAGTGGGAGCTGGTACTGAATTAAATCCGGCAACTTGGAATGTGCATTGGTATATTTATCCGCTTTTCTCTTTGCTAAGTTTAATCCTAGATAAGTTATGTCTTGAAGCAACGCAAGGGTTTGATCTTACTTATATCACTGAAATTGACCCTATCTGGCAAGATGATGAGCTGTCTTTTATTCTCAATCCTGAGTCAATTTTATTTGGCAATTTAATCGCCCAAGCTGCTTGTGCTGCTGATTGTTTATCTGCCTCTTTTTGGCTACCTCTTGATCCATTATTTTGGTGCTCTGGTTGTCAAGGTGGGATGTATCCTGCCAATGGTAAAGTGATTACCCACAATACTTCGATTCAATCTTCTTCTCTCGCTGTTTCGCGCATGATTTATAAATTACATCGCGAAACCATGATGCCGATTACCTCTGGCCCGGAAGCAATATGTCAGGCAATTCCTTCGCCGATGATTAAGAAGAGTCAATATCGCACCCAACTCACCGTGCCGGTTCCCACGGTGGACCCACTCCTTGGTTGTAATCCTTTAGGCAAATCAACTTTTTTCTGGGAATCGTTTCGCGAAATCCCGGTTACAGGGGAAGATTTTAACTACTTGCTGTGGAGGAAGCGTAATTGTTGTGCTAGTTAAGAAATTACTCCTCACTGCATTTTTACTTCTAACATTTGATCTTCGCGCTGAAGAAATAATTTCTAGGCTGGAAGTAAAGGCTGGAGATAATCAGCAAGCTGCCGAGTTAATCAAAGATGCTAATAAATATGAGAGCTCTTACGAGGCTGATGCTGAAAAAATAATTTCTCATTCCGCAGAATCTAAAGAAGAGGCTAAGAAAAATTATGCTAAAGATGTTACTGAAATTGCTGATAGCGTGGGCAAAGTACAGAACAGCACCACCTATCAAGCATCAGAAAAATGGATTCAAAAGAATCAAAATGAGCTTTTTGCCAAACAATCTCAGGCGCTACCAAAAATTGATTATGGCATTACCAAAAAAGAGCGTGAGAAAGATGCGATAGCTGAGCTGCTCCATAATTACCGCTTTAAGCCAGAGGAGGTAAAAAAGAATCAGATCAGCCATTATCCTTTGATGATTTTTATTTCAGCAGCGATTCCTAAGCCCTCGATTAAAGATTTGATGATCCAAGCTAAGCAAGCTGGCGGGGTATTAGTATTAAGGGGGCTGGTTGGTAATAGTCTCCGCACTACTCAGGAATTTTTGGCTAAGATCGCAAAAGAAAATATCTCGGTAATTATCGACCCTCGGCTCTTTGAAATATTCCAAGTTAAGCTTGTTCCTACCTTTATCCTCCTTTCTGAAAACATTCAGGAGTGTGAAGCTGATAACTGCCAATTTACTCCCAAGCATGATCGAATAGCGGGCAACATCACCCTGAAATACGCTTTAGAACAAATGAAAGATGGCAAAGGGGAGGCCAGTGAAATTGCTTCTTCTTACCTCAAAAAAATCACCGGAGGGGAGTTATGAAGAAATTTTGGTTGGGAGTTTTTGGCGTTTTAATTTTGGTTACTGCCTATTTTGCGGCTAACGCCACTTCAATGGAAGAAGGCAGAAGTTTAGGATTGGATTTTGGCACTGCCTATAAAGATTCAGCTAGCTCAACAATCACCGATCAAAATAAAAGCAATACACCCGGCTACACAACCGATAATCCGGAGCAAACTAAATATTATGATGGTGAGGATATGAGTGGAGACGCTAGCGCTAAAACTAGCAGCTCTGAAGAAGGGCAGTTAATGGTAAATGGCCTTCCTAATCGCCCTAAAGTTCAAATCAGTTATAGTGATGATTTTTTAAATAGTTCTCAGGCTATCGAAGGTAACCCCGATCAAGTCGTTGCTATGCTTACTGGAACCTATGGTGAATGTAAGCCTATAACTACTACTATAACCGAGCGCACGGTGCGTAGTTGTGATCAATATAGCCAACCTGATTGTGTGGAAGGTTCGAAAATTGTTACTGTTTCTGGCGATGAAACTAGTTTTGAATATCCGGTCATTAAAGCCAGCATTCCTTATCAGGGCGGATCAGGCTGTTATCAGCGTCATTTATATACTAAAATCGAAATAACTGATCTTAGCGCGGTTAACTCATTTTATCTAAGCCGGATAGGGTGGGATGATTCGGTCAGATTAACCATTAATGGAACGGTGGTTTATGCTAATGGTAGTTTTTCGGGCTATTGCGAGAGATCAACTACATTCTGGGATTCTCCTAACCTCAATCTCAAGCCTTATTTAGTACAAGGAACGAACACGATAGATCTTCTGGTGGGAATTAGTGGCTATGGGTTTGTTAGTGGTGAATATGTTATTGATTATCCAATTAATAAGGTCTGCCCCACCGTGGATAATTGCGTTAATATTCCAGCGGAGTGCCAACTTCAAAGTTCTGACTGTCTCACAACTGCACCTGATACCAATCTTTGTACTTACCGCCAAAATCTTTATTCCTGCGAAACTATTACCACCACTGCTACAGCTAATGTTGAATGTGGCTCTAATATTTATTGTACCAATAACCAATGTACTAAAATTGAAGAAGATTCCAACCAAGATTTTGCTACTTCGATTGCCTATCTCTCTAGCATTAACCAAGCCGCCAAAGATAATAATGGTTCGGCAGATAATTTAAAAATATTTAGCGGTGCTGCGCAAAGCTGTGAGAAAGATAATGTTAGCTACAATAATTGCTGTAAGGACAGCGGATGGGGCCAAGATTATGCTAGTGCCCAATGCGATGCAGATGAAATAAGTTTGATGGAAAAACAGAGTAAAAAGCTTTGTCACTATGTTGGTTCTTATTGTTCAGAAGAAGTTCCTTTGCTCAATAAATGCTTAAAAACCAAAAAAGCTTATTGCTGTTTTAACAGCAAAATTTCGCGCGTTATTATGGAACAAGGGCGTGCCCAACTGGGAACCGGGTGGGGCGCTCCAGAATCGCCTAATTGTGAGGGCTTTACTCCTGATGAGATGTCCCAGCTTCATTTTGAGCAGATGGATTTAAGTGAAATTGCCTCGGATATTGCCGGAAGTGTCACCATTCCTGACAAAAGTTATTTAGAAGAAAAGGCAAGACAAGTTATGGGGAGCTATGGCCAGACATCTAATTAGCTTAACCACACTGTTATTATTAATTTTTCCTTCTCTTGCTTTTGCCAAACAAAGCGATTTTTGTCGCGAATATGGGTTAGGTTGGAATTTTTATTGTCAGGAAGAGAAGAAAGAAGAATCAGCAATACCGCAAGCCGAGCCAGAGAAAGATGATTATGCGGAGAGGCTGGCGGAAATAAAACGCACCTTAGAAGAAAAGAAAGCCAAAGCAGTAATTTATCCTACGGAAGAAAATATTAAGGATTACATGGCTTATCAGCAAATGGTTCTGGATAAATCAGGAACCTTCGCCGACCAATGGCGGCGTGTTGTTTGGAAAACACCTGAATTAGATTACACTCAAAAACGGCCGGTTTCAAAAATTGGTAAAGAATCCTGGGTCGATCAAAGAAATAAAGATGTTGCTGAGACTGTCAGACATATCAATGAGCGCTACGGTATTTTCTTTTTATTTAGCTCAACTTGCCCGCATTGCCACCGCTACTCTCCGATCTTAAAGGCATTTCAGGAGAAATATGGAATCAACATTATGCCAGTTTCAATGGATGGAGGAGGCTTGCCGGAGTGGGACAAGTTTATGGTGGATAGAGGGCAAATTGCCAAGATGGGAATCAAAGTTGAAGCAGTGCCGGCAACGATTTTATTCGACAAAGAAACTAGGCAAGTACTGCCGATTGGCTTTGGTGTTCTCTCGCATTCGGATCTCGAAGAGCGAATTTATGCTATCACAAAATTGGAGGTAGGGGATGATTTTTAGATTAAGAATTATTCTGGCGGTCAGTGTTATTTTAAGCGCTTTAGTGACGGCCTCAATTAGGCAAGTGCAGGCCAAATCAGTTGCTGATTCGATGGGTGATTTCTGGGAGGATGTGGGCGGCGCTTATTCCAATGCTACTGATGCGGGAGGTTATCAGTTACAAGGTGCAGGATATTATACCGGCGGAAGTTTTACCGCTCGAACTAAGGTGGTAAATGTAAATCCCGTATCAATAGCGCCGCCCAGTATGAGGGCAGGGTGTGGAGGAATTGATGTTTATACCGGGGCTTTTTCTCATATTAACACCGATCAATTTATTGCTCTCTTAAAGGCAATACCAAGCAATGCGATTGGTTTTGCCTTCCAGCTTGCTCTGGAAACCATGTCGCCGGCCGTTAAAGGGACAATGGATCAGCTTCACTCTCTCATTAACACTGTAAATAATGCCAATCTCAATTCCTGTGAAATTGCTCAGCAGGCAGTGGTAGGCTTAGGAAGCTCAAATACTGTAAAATCTTGGTATTGTGCCACAAGTGCTAATAGCAAAGGCAGTGCCACTGACTATGCCAGATCTAAGTTAGAATGTGGAACGGGAGGAAAGGCCACTGAGCATACTAACGCCGCCGATAAGGACAACGGCTCTAAAAGACTTCATGATATCAATATTGCCTGGGAAGTATTAAAGGAATCTCAGCTGTTAGCGGATAACCAAGATGAATTAGCCCAATTTGTTCAGGCTTTAACTGGAACTATTATTATCAAAGCTCCGGCAAATGATGACGCCAGCGCTGAGATTATTTACAAGCCAAATACTATTATAAAAAGCGAAACCCTCAAAGGAGTTTTGGAAGGAGGAAAGGTCACAATTTTGGCCTGTGATGAGCGCGATAAATGCCTCAACCCCGTTGAGAAAACAATCACCATCCCGGAGGACAAAGGATTCAAGGAGAAGATAGCGGATCTCATGGTAGAAATGGTAACTCGTATTGCTACTGGCCAAAAGTTTGATCAAAAGCATATCGATTTAGTCAATAAAACCTCAATTCCAGTCCACAAAGCAATGGTGGTCAGACAGGCATATCTGGGTTCTTCATCAGCGGCAAGCGGAATTAATCCTGAATACTACAGCGCCCTTGTCTCTATAGATATGCTCTACAACTACCTAGATGAAATTCTCAGATCAGTTCAAGAGCAAACCAAACTGATAAAAAATTTTGATCAGGAAAATGTCGAGAAATTCCAGAAGGGTGTGGAAGCAGCCCGTAAAGAGCTGGCGGGGTATAAGATTGGTAATAAGGACTCATTCAAACAGGGGTTAGAATTAATTCAAGATACTCAAAGGATTGAATCAATGCTTGCTGCTCGTATGGGCAACAGAATGAAGGCCAATTTGCTTTGGGCTTCAAAACTTTAACCAAACTATGGAGGTTTATGCTTTCAATAAATAAGGCGATAATTGTAGGGCATGTAGGGGCTGATCCTGAGATCAGATTTACTAAGGATAAAAGTAAATTAGCTATTTTGTCGGTAGCTACTCATCAATTTTATAAGGATAAAGCAACTGACAAATTGCTCGACAAAACGGATTGGCATGATGTCACAGTTTTTAGGCCTCATTTAGTATCCCTTATCGAAGAGAATGTTAAAAAAGGTGACGAAATTCACATTGAAGGGTCGCTGAGCAAAGTTACTTGGTCTAATAGTGCTGGAGTAGAAAGAGTTCAGACTCAGATTCAGGTTAGAGATGCAGAACATACAGTGAGATTCCAAAGGCGTAAGAGCAAAGAAGAACCTCAGAAGCAGCCGGAAACAAAAAAATCAAAAACCAAAAAAGCCTTCAAATCAGTAAAAAAATCGTAAATCAAAAATGTACGAATTCATCACAATTGGCGGCGGCGAATATTTCGTCGATATTTTTAATGGTCTGGCAATGCTCGTGAAAAGTGGCGATTATATGAATGTGCTGCGAATATCAGCGACACTTTCTTTTATGATTGCTTTGTTTAACGCGGCTTTGCTTGGTTCCCTTTATGATTCTGGTAAGTGGTTTTTAACGACATTTCTTATTTCTCAAACTCTGCTTTATCCTAAAGCTTCTTTGCACGTCACGGATAAAACCAATCCCGGCTTGATAGGGGCCAAGATTGATAATGTGCCATTTGTGATTGCTTATACTGCCGCCACGACAAGCCAGATAGGATATGCCTTAACTCAACAGTTTGAAGCGGTGTTTTCTCTTCCGGATGATTTGCAGTATACTCAAAATGGCATGATTTTTGGTACCAATTTATGGAAAGCCATACAGCAATCTAAAATCACCAATCCTTATCTGGCATCCAGTGTAGATAGCTTCTCAAAAAACTGTATTTTCTTTGATGTTGAGTATGGGATTTACTCTTTCAAGGACCTGAAAAATTCAGCTGATATTTGGAATTTTATAAAAGATAAACAGGTTGAAAACCGATTTTTTACTTACACAGATTTAGAAGGGGCCACTACTTATCCAACCTGCAAATATGGTGCTGAAAAACTCGATGCTGATTGGAAGAAACAATATCAGGGCTCTGATCTTTCAGATTTGCTAAAGGATTTAGCATTTTCTTCTTCAAAACCAAGTTTAACAAAAAGTGTTTTAGACTCTGCAACTCCTTTGGTGACGAGCTATTTATTTGGTGTCAGTGAATCATCGGAGCGGGTTTTACAGCAAGCAATGATGATTAATGCCATCAATTCTGCTACCGAAAATTACCAAGCTGAAAATCAAATCCAAGATTACCAAAACGCTCGAGCCACGCTACAAGCGGAATCAACTTACAAAACAATGGGAACCCAAGCTGGAATTTGGATACCTATATTAAAGATAGTAGTTGAGGCGATTTTTTATGCAGCGTTTCCGTTAGTGGTTTTAGTAGCTCTAATCCCAGGAATGGCAGGATCAGTGTTGAGAAGTTATATTACTACTTTCTTTTGGCTAGCAGCCTGGGGACCAATTTATGCCATACTCCACCGAATATCCATGGGCCATGGGGCAACTTATACTTTAAGTTTAGGGGAAAAGCTCGGAGTAACATTGGCTAATCAAGCTGCTTTAGAACAGTCAATGAGTAGTATTGCGGCAATGGCAGGCTATATGAGCATGTTTGTACCAATGCTAGCTTATGGCATTGCTAGGGGAGGGGCCTCGGCTATGTCTTCGATGACAACTTCGTTTATGTCTGGGGTTCAGAGTTCGGTTTCTTCTGCGGCTTACGAGGGTTCAACTGGGAATTTAAATTTTGGTAATGTTGGACTTAATTCACGTCATGCTCATAGTGGAATTTCTATTATGAATAATGCAGGACAGACGATAACTTACCATAAGGATGGAAGCACAACTATTGATAACAGTGGGGTAGAGTCGAGGCCTGGTTTTAACTTAAATATATCACAAATGGAGCAGGGTGTTCTTTCAAATTCTATTACTAAGGAAGAATCTCTTGGTCGGTCTTTCTCAACTCAGGCTCAACAATCTACAGCCCTTGGTTTTGAGAAAATTATCAGTAATCACAGAAATATTGAGAGCTCAAAAGGGTTTGAGAATAATAAATCTATGGAAGAGAAAGCTGCTCTGAGCAAAATTAGTCAGGTTACTTCTGACTTTGCGAGAGAACACAACATTACTGAAGAAAAATCGGCAGAAATTTTTGCCAATATAGGCGCGGGGAAATCATTAAAAGGTGGAGCGGGGGGAAAAATTTCTGCCGTTGAGCAGAATTTATACCGAGAAGCTCAGAACTACAGTAATCAACATCATCTTTCCAAAGATTTTCAAACTGTAAAATCTGCTATTGAATCAAATCGTTTTAATTTCACTGATTCTAATGGTGAATCAATTAACCAACATTTTACCAAAGCTTCTAATCTTAATAAAGAAGCCGCTGTCCACTTTGAGGCTGCTAAAAGGTATAGTGAACAGTATCAATATGTTAAATCCCATGCAGCTGAGATTGATAGAAGTTATAACCAGGAGTTTTGGCGTCATATAGAATCAAAATATGATACCTATACGGCTGCTAATATGACCAATCCTAGCAATCCTAATAAATTGGATTTAAATCGAGAAATTGATCAATTCATGAGTCATAAGCTGGAAGAGCTTCAGAAGGTTCAGAAGCCTAATTTAGAAGCGGAGTATAATAGAACGTCATTAAAATTTGCTGCAACTAATCGGAAGAGTCAATCTGTACAAAACCCTTATAGTTTTTCTAAAGAAGTGAAGGCGATTGATAATTCTTCTTTACAGACTTCTGTTCCTAAGGGCTATGATAATACCAAACAAATTGTTGAGAATGCCCAGATAGATTCCTCAGTGGAGGGAGGGGTAAAATCTAAACAAGAACATGGGGCGGCTGTTAACTTAATTAAAAAAGGAGCTGAGGAAGGAATGGAGATTTTGAATTCTGGATTAGATTTATTAAAGAAATTGGATGATAAACTTTAATCAAAAGCAATAAGAGGTTTACCTATTTTTTCTATGGAACCAATTATTAGAGCTAGCAGGGTTAGCAGGGTCTAGTAAAGACCTGGAGGTAGGGCCATTCATGTTGTTGTTAAAGCTACTAGGTTGATCTGCTGAAATAAAGATCAAAAGGAACGAGAGAGCTACAGTAGCTGTTAAAAAAGTTGTAGAAGCATTAAGCATAAAATCGTTAAAGGGGCCGGAATCTAATATTGCTGCTACAGTAAAAGAAAGACAGAAGCCAATTAGCGTAATAATTATGGAGGAAAAAACCAGTTTCTTTAGAGCTATTTTGAATTTATTTTTTGATGTTTTTTGGTCTTCTTTAATGGTATCGTAGCAGCTTTTTACGCCTGATGCTAGAAAGAGTAAAAAGCAAAAAACCACAGTAGCTACTAAATAACCAGAATGTAAAATTGTTGCTAGAACGACAGAGACAAAGAAGCCAATTATTGCACTAATAATGCAGTAAAATCCGACTCTTTGTATTGTTGTTGTGGACTGAGTTTTCGATGTGTTTGTTGTCTCTTGCTCTTTCATAAGGGTTTATTCTTTCATATATGTGGTAATTTTCCAATCATAAATCTAAAGGACAAGCTAGAGAGAATCTTATGTACCATACTTATCCCAGAACTGTTTTATTTCTTTCAAGTTCACCCTCTAAATTAAGCCCGTGGTTTTTTGCTATTTCAATAGATCGCTGTAACGCACCATAGTACTCAATTCCTTATAGTTTTCCTAAAGGAACTAGGGAGATTGTTAATCCTTCTTCGCAAGATTCTGTTTCTAAGGACTATGAAACCTCTAAACAAATTACTGAAAATAATCAGATAGGTTCCTCAATAGAAGATGTAGTAAAATCTAAGCAAGACAATGGTGTGCTTATTAATCTAGGATCTCAGGTTGCTAGTTCATTAAAAAAGCTGGATGATAAACTTTAACCAAAAGCAAAAGAGTTATCGATTCCTTCTATGGAACCAATTATTAGAGCTGGCAGGATTAATAGGATCTAGTAAAGACCTTGTTCCAGGGCCATGATAGTCTTCAGTATCGCTAGATTTTCCAAATAGAAATGGAAGGAAAATCGCCAGCAATATTATGCAAATTGCCGCAATATTATACATGAAGTCAGAAATGGTGCCAGAATTAAGTAATCTTGCTAAAGTGAAAGAAAGGCATAAGCTAGCAGCCAAAAATATGGTGACAGCAATACTAATTTTCCGTAAAGCTGTTTTGAATTTACTGTTTGATGTGTTGGTTCTTTCTTCTTCTTTCATAGTGCTTATAGCTTTCACCAATAAATGCAAAGAGCAATGTTTAGAAAAATTTAGGGCAGAAATCCCGCAGGAATGACCACCAAGTTTCACTTGGCGATAACTGCTGA
>CAZCWN010000043.1:0-13880 GCA_964502375.1 uncultured Rhizobium sp.
ATTGGCAAAGATCACACAATTTTTGCTAAAATTGCGGGCATAGTTACATTTGCAAAATCTGCGCGTAACAAGCGCACTTTTATTAGCGTAGTTGCAGCAAATTAACGCCTAAAATTATAACCTATTACGCGGACGTGGCGAAATTGGCAGACGCACTAGACTTAGGATCTAGCGCCTCACGGCATGTGGGTTCAAGTCCCTCCGTCCGCACCACCTGCTTATTCTAAGATTAAACCAGAGATATAGCGGATTCCTTATGTTGCAGCGCAATAATGCTGCCAGAAAGAGCAATAATTAAAATACTGAGACAGCGCTCATAGATGCTTTCATCAACATTGGCTTAGTAAAATAGAATATCTCTCTAGCACCTATCTTCCCATTAATTACCTATATAAAACCCACTAATTCCCAACTATCTTCTTAATTATAGCAAGAAAGCCCTAAACCTATCCCAAAGCTATAATCTATAAGGAGAAAAACCCAGTTACTAAGAAAAGGCTAATAGTTTTGGTAATGCAAAAAGATTAGTGCGAAAGAGATTTAGGAGATTGGAAGTTTTAGCTTTGCTGAGGTGAGTTGGCGATTGCATTGAATCTATTGAATTTTTTGTTCAAAATCGAGATTATTTTTACTAGTAAAATTGCCTGAAGATTTACTGTCTGTAGCAAAAAGAGGTAGGATAAATTTTTATCAATTACTGTGGCACAGCGCTTTCGCTTTCTCTTCCCATAATTTATTTTTAGGAAACTTGCCAATAAGAGCATATTTTTTTGCTTCCCCACAAAATAATAACCATCTTTATTACAACTTGTAATATTGCTATTTTTCTTATCCTCATTTTAAATTAAGCCCCTATTTTCCCGCTGCAATTCACAGCAACTAAATCAAATTAAAACTCATATCAACCTTTACCCGTCAAGGCTTTAACATGGAAGTACAAATTAAAAATACTTACGACAAAAAACTTAAAAAAGATTTTCACGTCACAGTGCCGTATAAGATGATTGAAACTAGAATTGACAATTATATCGCAAAAGTTCGTGGTAATTTTTCTCTTAAAGGATTTCGCAAAGGCCAAGTGCCCGTTGATGTTATCAAAGAAAAATATGGCCAATCAATTATGGCTGATGAGGCAGATAAAATTATCTCAGAAACACTACAAAAAATTGTTAAAGACAATAATCTGAAATTGGCCATGTCGCCAAAAATCGACATTAAAACTTTTGAAAATGGCAAAGACGTTGAATTTACAGCGGTGATGGAGCTTTATCCTCAAGTTCCTGATATAGATTTAAATAAAATAAAAATTGTAAAAAGAGAGGTCGAAGTCACCAGTGCTGATATTGATGAATCAATAAAAAAATTGCTTAAATTTTATCGTAAGTGGAACAAGCAGGATGCTTCCTGCAAGGCCAAATTGGGCGATTCAGTCAATATTGACTATGTTGGAAAAATCGACAAACAAGAATTTGAAGGGGGCACAGCAAAGGGATATCAACTTGAATTAGGCAGCAAAACTTTCATCGATGATTTTGAAGAACAATTGGTTGGCAAAAGGGCAGGTGATGAAGTGCGTGTTAAAGTGAAATTCCCTAAAGAATATCATAAAGCAGAATATGCGGGTAAAGCAGCGGAATTTGAAGTAAAAATTAATGAAGTTCTAACTGCTGAAATGCCAGAAATTTCTGATCAATTTATTAAAGATAATTTTGGTTTGGAAAATAAAGCTAAGCTTGAGGAAGCAGTGAAGGCACAAGTTGAGGACAGTTACGAAAGCATGTCGCGCAATTTATTCAAAAAAGAATTTTTCGATTTTGTTAACAAGAAACATGATTTTGATTTGCCAGCAGGTTTGGTTGAAGAGCAGCTAAAAAACTTGTGGGCTGAAGTTGAGGAGGAACTTAAAACCAATCCAACAAAATTTAAAAACGATAAAGAAAAAGAAAAGGCCAGGGAAAAAAAGCGCGAGATGGCTGAACGCATGATCCGTTGTGGCATGATTTTATCTGATCTAGCGCAAAAAAATAAAATTGAAGTTACTAACGACGACATTAATAAAGAGCTTGGTAAAATTTTAGCCCGCTTTCCTAATCAAGAAAAAGCCGTGCTTGAATATTACCAAAAAAGTTCCGGCGCTGTTCAGCAGTTAAAGGGCTCAATCCTCGAAGAAAAAACTATCGATTTTATAATTAGCCAACCTTTCTTAGAAAAGAAAAAAGCCTCTTTGAAAGAATTTGATAAAATCTGGCAAAAATCCAACGAAGAGTAAGCGCTATTGATAATATACCTCTCAGGAAGGTGGTATATTTATGAAGGCATTTTTATTTGTGGAGCCATGTCATATGGCATGGTCACCTGTTTCTATATTAATGGTTAAATACCTAAAAATTTAAATCTCAAATTTATGAATCATTTTGTTGACGCTTTAAAATTAGTCAGCTTCTCTATCCACAAAGAAGGCTATATATTTATTGTAATTTTCGCTTTAGTCACCGCCTTGTTGGCAATGTTAAGCAACAGTTTGGGCCTTATTGGACTTGTTTTAACTTTGTGGTGCATATTTTTCTTTCGTGATCCTGAAAGGGTGACGCCAGTTGAAGAAAATATCATCGTGAGCCCAGCCGATGGCCTGGTGTCGCTTGTAGAATATGGTGTGCAAGCTCCAGAAGATTTAGGTTATGGCGATAAAAAATTTAACAAAATCAGCATTTTTCTTAACGTGTTTGACGTTCACGTAAACCGTACACCCATTAGCGGAACGATTACAAAAGTTGTTTATAAACCGGGAAAATTTTTAAGTGCTAATGCTGCTGAAGCTAGTGCAGAGAATGAAAGAAATGCCGCTGTCGTCAAAACTACTAACGGAATGGAAGTGATTTTTGTCCAAGTCGCTGGCTTAGTAGCACGCCGCATTGTCTCTGATTTAAAAGAAGGCCAAGAAGTAAAAATTGGCGAACGTTATGGGCTAATACGCTTCGGCAGCCGCGCGGATATTTACTTGCCAGAAAATGTAAGAGTTAAAGCTCTAGTCGGCCAAACAATGGTTGGTGGTGAAACTATAATAGGGGGATATTAATGCTTAGGTGGAAGGTTTAATAATCCGCCCTTAAGCTAGCGCCCTTGCGCTAAACTTCAAAGTGCCAAGCACTATTTTACAAAATCTAAGCACTAAAAAACTATGCGTTCTCTAAATGTCATAAAGCTAGCCTCGAAGCGTGAAGAAGCCAGAATGGGCGGCGGACAGAAAAAAATTGATCTTCAACATTCGAAAGGAAAATTAACAGCTCGTGAAAGAATTGAAGTGTTGCTTGATCCTGATTCATTCGAGGAATACGGCCTTTACGTTGAACACCGTTGTACCGATTTTGGCATGGAAGATAAAAAGCACCCAGGTGATGGTGTGGTTACAGGGCAGGGCACTATTAATGGCCGTTTGGTTTTTGTTTACAGCCAAGATTTCACTGTGATGGGCGGCTCTTTGGGCGAAGCTCATGCTAAAAAAATCTACCAAGTTTTAGATCGTGCCATGCAAGTTGGCGCTCCCGTTATTGGCATTAATGATTCTGGTGGTGCGCGCATCCAAGAGGGTGTTGATTCCTTGGGCGGATACGGCGAAATTTTTCAGCGCAATATTGATGCCAGCGGTGTTATCCCACAAATTTCACTGATCATGGGGCCATGCGCCGGAGGTGCCGTTTATTCTCCGGCTTTGACGGATTTCACTATCATGGTTGAAAACTCTTCTTACATGTTTGTAACCGGCCCTGATGTGGTTAAAACCGTCACCCATGAAACCGTTACCCAAGAGGAACTTGGTGGGGCCTCCGTTCATGGAGGAAAAAGTGGGGTTGCTCATTTAACTTTTAAAAGCGAGATTGAAGCCTTATTACAAACCCGTCGCTTAATCAATTTCTTACCACTTTCTAATCAAAAGCCTGTACCGCAAATTCCCACTTCTGATCAGGCCGACCGCGTTGATGTTTCTTTAAACACTTTAGTTCCAAAAAATCCTAATCACCCTTATGACATGTCAGAGTTGGTAGAGAAAATTCTCGATGAGGGAGATTTTTTTGAAATTCAACCAAATTATGCCAAAAATATAATTGTTGGTTTTGGTCGCTTAGAGGGCGAAACTATTGGTATAGTTGCTAATCAACCAATGCATTTGGCCGGCTGTTTGGATATAAAGGCCAGCGAAAAAGCCGCACGCTTTATTCGTTTTTGTGATGCTTTCAATATTCCGCTTCTAACCTTCGTAGATGTTCCCGGCTTCCTGCCTGGCACTGATCAAGAACATAATGGCATTATCAAACATGGTGCCAAACTGCTTTATGCCTATGGCGAAGCCAGTGTGCCAAAAATCACTATGATTACACGCAAGGCTTATGGCGGCGCTTATATTGTGATGAACTCTAAACATTTACGCGGCGACGTAAATTACGCCTGGGCCAATGCCGAAATCGCTGTAATGGGGCCAGAGGGCGCAGTTGAAATTATTTTTCGGGAAGATGCCAAAAACCCAGAAAGCAAAACCAAACGTGTTGATGAATATCGTGAAAAATTTGCCTCTCCTTTTGTAGCAGCTTCACGCGGTTTCATTGACGAAGTGATCCGCCCGCAAAACACTCGTAAAAGAATTTGTTCTTCACTGCAGATTCTAAAACATAAAAAGATCAACAAGCCCTGGAAGAAGCACGATAATTTGCCATTATAATTAATCGGTTATTCGCTTATTTAATGATCTAGGCCAACAATTTGTTTTCAGAAGAAGAGTTAGTTGCATGGCCTTTTCCTATTAGGGATAACACTTTCTAAACCGAATCCCGCCTTGACATTGCGCTGCACAAAATGGCTCTGCAATTAGTAAAAGATTGGGGTATAGTGTTGGTTATTTCTGCAATTCCCTTTTGCAAAAATAACATTCTTGATTCATTCCCTTACGGCAGAAACTAAATAGGTTCTACCGGCTTGATTCTTAAATTCCTAAAATTTAGAAAGCGCGCCAAAATAAGCTATCCTACCTTGCCCTAATTTTGCTGGGCTATTCTTACCACAAGGAAACGCTCTCTCAAAAATCCCAAAAATAATTAAAAAAAACACTGCCCCTTAAAGGGTAACTTTGCGCAAAAAATCCAAAATTTATGCAATCTAAAGATAATAAACTGAGCACTTTTCAACTAATGTTAATGTCCACCGGAGGGATGATTGGTGCAGGGTGGTTATTTTCTCCTTATTACGGTTTTCAAACAGCAGGAGTTGGAGTTCTGCTTTCTTGGCTTATTGTTGCTATATTGACATTGATCATTGGAATTGCTTTTGCTGAAGTTATTACTATAGCGCCCATTGTTGGTGGGCTCTCGCGCTTTATTAGCCTTACCCATAATCGCACTGTTTCATTTATATTTTTATCGGCTGGATGGTTAAGTTATGTAGTTTATTTACCGCTTGAAACCCAGTCGGCGATTCAATATCTGAGTTTCTGGTTCCCGAAATTGGTGGTTCAGCATGAAACTGGCGCAACGCTTAGTGGGTCTGGTTTGGCCTTGGCCTTGGTGATTATTATTTTCCTTACTTGGTTTAACAGCTTTCTACTAAAAACCGTGGCCCGCGCCAACTCTGCTGTAAGTCTGTGGAAAATTCTTGTGCCTCTTGGCATTGCTTGGGCATTGATTATAATGTTTGGCAGCTGGGAAAATGTGGAAAGGGCTAATGTAAAATATGAATTTTCCTTTGAATCTGTTTTGCTTGCGATCACTGGAAGCGGCTTGGCTTTCGCGTTCACCGGTTTTCAAAATGGGCTGATTTTGGCTAATAGCTCTAAAAATCCAAGACGGGCTATGCCTTACTCGCTCTTCGCTCCAATTTTGGTTGGATTTATTTTATATAGCTCGCTTTCAATAATTTATATTAGTTGTTTAGGTGATAAAGAATTAGCTCGCGGCAGCGCCGCTCCTATGTTGGGGATTGTTTTGCTATTTAGTACCCACATTATTGTTACTTTATTATTCATAGATGCCGTAGTGGCGCCGCTTGGGACTGCCAATGTTTATACTGCAGCAACTGCGCGGATTTTATATGGTATGGTGCAAGAATTTTTTCCAAAAAGTTTTTTGAATAAATTGAATGGATTTGCTTCACCAAGTCATTGTCTATGGCTTAACGCCCTAGTGGGCGTTGGTTTCTTACTGCCATTTCCTACTTGGTCACAATTAGTTGATTTTTTATCTTCGATTGTGGTCTTTTCTTATCTGGCGGGCCCTGTAGTGTTGCTTGTGTTGCGGAAAGAACTTCCTCATATCGAACGCCCGTTCAAGGTTGTTGCTTATAAATTAGTGGGCTATTCTGGGTTTGCCTGCTGCAGCTTATTGGTTTATTGGTCAAATATTAATAACTTAATCTATCTCGCTATATTAACCGCTGTGTTGATTGTGGTTCACAATTTATTAATCGAAAGAAAATCAGCGAATTTATTTTTAGTGCTGAAAAATAATTTTTTCATAACCGCCTATTTACTGGCTATGCTGGTCATTAAATATCTGCACCACAAAGAATTAGTTTTATTCCCCTTTGATAATCTGCTTATTATAGCCATTTCTTACGCGGCCTGCAAAATATTTATTGCAACTCGAGTTAGCAAAAAAGAAATCGAAGATAATTTGCACCGCGTGGGTGTAGACAACAATAAATAAAATTCTAGCCTGTCACAATTGCAGAAGGATATTGACCTATGGCCTTATATGAGTGCCATTAGTTAGGCTTAAAGAGGGCTGAACGCTATTGAGTCAGTTTGGTCTTTGCGGAATTTTTCCAATTTTTTAGCCAATTTTTCATCAGACAAAGATAAAATAGAAATGGCTAGAAGGGCAGCATTCTTGGCCCCGGCTTCCCCAACGGCAAGGCAAGCAACTGGAATTCCGGCGGGCATTTGGGCAATGGAAAGAAGTGAGTCCAAGCCTTTCAAAGTGCGGCTTTCAACCGGAACGCCAAGCACTGGAAGATCAGTAAGGGCGGCAACCATGCCCGGCAAATGAGCGGCTCCCCCAGCGCCGGCAATAATAATTTTTATACCTTGTTTTTTTGCTGCTTCACAAAATTCATACATTCTTTTTGGTGTGCGATGGGCAGAAATTATCCTTACTTCATGGTTAACCGCAAAATCTTCTAAAATTTTACAAGCATGTTGCATTGTAGCAAAATCTGATTTGCTGCCCATTATTACGGCGATTTGGTAATTTTTTTTCATAATTAATTTCTTGAGAAGGCGTTAGTAGTTACTACGGCATTGCCGTCGATACATTTCATTATGACTTCAGCGTCCAAATGTCTTTCGCAGCTGCCGCAGCTATTTTTATCGGTTGATAATATGTCTATTACAGTGTTGTGAGGCGTGATAAGCGCCGAGGTGAAAGAAATCAAGGCGTCACCATTCAGGCTATATTGTGGATTACGACCGCATTGGTGATTGCTAAGGGTAGGGGCGTTTTGCATCCAGTCCGTGTTGAAATCGCATTTGGTTGTTATTTTAGTGTCGCAGCAGCCAGTCTGATAATCTTTTTTTACAAAAGTTCCTGAATGGTTATTTGAGTCTCCCGTGTTACTATCATTATCTTGGCCGTCACCGTTTTTATCGTAAGAGTAAGTAGTAACACCGGCAGAGAAATCACAGCTGAGGCAGGCGCTACAGTCATTTACCACAGCTCCCCATGTTCCATTGTTACATATAGAATATGGTGCACTGGCGCTGCGATAGGTTCCAAGCAGTTGGCTGCTTTGGCTGACATAGTTGTAATAAGGTGAAAGGCCGCAATTATAAGTTACACCTGAAGTTCTTTTTGTGCCGGTAATAGCAGCGCCATAATTATCAAGGCAGGCCAAGGTTAATTGGGTGTTATTTTTCACTAAATTATTAGTTACCGGTGTGCTGCTATAATCCAAATATTGGCTGCCCGTGCCAAAAGTTTGCCCCACCGTAACGCTGCAATATTGTTCACAAGCCTCGCCGCTTTGTAGCTGATAGTAAACCTCATCAATATTCTTATTCGAATCCTTATATTTGCAGGCATATATTGGATAACTTCCCTGATCATAATTGGATTTGTAATAGCTAGAAACACAAGAAGGGTTGCTTGGTGAGGCATCAATATCAACCGTTTGGACAGGGATATTATTAAGTACGGCATTGCCTTCGCTTATCGTGCCGTTATTTGCAGCACATTGCGGCTTGGCATCATCCCACTTATGAGTGGTTGGGTTGCAATAGCGGGCTAAAATATAATAACCCTTGCCCGTGGCGCGGTCAGCGCTGGCATAGTTAGAGGCATCTTGTTGGGTAAGAATTGGGTCAGAAACTTGTGTGCCCCCAGGGAGAGTTATATAAGCGGTTTGGCCGAAAGAAGTGCTTGGCCATTGAATGGTGATTGTGCCCGAGGAAGTTGGATGTTGCGTTGCGCCCACGCCAATTCTGGCGTCGTCGGAATAGCCAGGGCAGGCGTTAATACAGCTTGAGGAAGTGGCAGTCCAAACATTAGTGGTTCCGCCAACAGTAATTACTGATTTACAAACCCGTCTTGGGGCTGTGTCGGCGGATCTACTGTCATTGGCGACATTGTGTGGGATGGTGGTAGTATAATTTGGGGTGCCATCTGTGAGGCTATAGGCAACGCCATATTTGCTGCGTGGGGCAGGGTAAGGATAAGGGTAATATCCATCAACGCAGCCACTTGCTGTAGCATCGCTTTCACCGCCCAGCAAAATGCCGGTTATTTGGCTCCAGTAAGAATAGCCATTGTTGGAATTGCTAGCCGCTGGGTCAGTTATGGCATCGCAAGTTGTGGTACATGGGTTTTTGACTTCTCCCCAATTGCCAAGACTATCACATTCCCGTGTTGGTGCAGCGCCGCCTGGCATGTTGAAAAAACCTAGACTGTTATTACAGGTTCCAGTTGCAATTGATTCTGATTGAATGCGCACCAAACTGCGGGAAGCGTTGGTGGCAGGGAAGGTGGCTCCTCCTGAATCATTCCAGGCCGCCCAAGCTGAGGTGTCGTTTGAACTGCTTGGGATAGGTGGATTTATTGCCGCGCAACTAATTCTAACACAAGCATTAGTTGGAGTTTGCCATTGCCCAAGTTGATTGCACTGTCTGGTTGGTAGGTTACCGCCACTATAGCTGTTGATTTTCCCATCGGCGCCTTTGATAGCTACAGAGTCAGATTTTTTGAAGCCGGTGATGCAGGCATTGGCGCTGCTGGTTTCTGGGAAGTCGCTGGTTTGGGTATATTTTGTCCAAGTGGCGAAACCATGGCTTAACCCTTTGTTTTCGCCAGTTTCATTCCAGCCATAGCCGCCTTGATAGAGCCCACTTTCATCAGGGCCGGTGGTGGCAATTTCCGGACAGGAATAGCGCACGCAGGCATTGGCTACGTTAGTATCCCAAATTGCGCTGCCATTATTGTTCAAGCAGCTTAATTTCGGGGTGAGAATTGTGCCGTTAGAAGATGTGGTTGATTGCCAGAAGCCTTTACATTCGCCCTCAACATTAACCATGCCCATTATAGCTAGTGGGAATTCAGCGTGCCCGTAGGTGCTGTTGGTGCGATATTTATGGGAAATATGGACTTTGCCTGTGATGTCAGAAACGCTGTTGCCGTAGGCGGTGTTGTTTAGAGAGGATAGAATATAATCAGGGTCATTAGTGCTAGAGTTAGATGAAGTGTTGTAATCAATAGCAGAGCATGTTTGTGGCGCTGGCATATCAATACAAAGCCCAGCTTCGCGGCTGGTTTGTGGCCTGATTTCTTGACCATCACCTGGAGTTACACCCTCAACCGCCTCAATACATAAGCAATTTGGTGCTTTGCCACCATAATCGCAATTGGTGCTGCTATCGCCATCGGTTAAATAAGGGCTAGATGGGCTAATCAAGCATTTGCCTTTAATTCCATTTACTGAGGCATAAGCCAGAACATTTTTCATCCTGGTTTCAAAGCCAGAAGATATACATAATTCGTTGAACCAGCCATAAGCATTAGGGTTGGAAGGGGTAGAATTAGTTGGATTTGGATCAGTAATAGTGGCTGAAGAATCGGTGGTGGTATAACCTTTTTTTAAATTGCAAAGTGGTAGCAAGATTTCGTTACAGGTTTTTCTAACTAGCAAGAAGGAATCAATCGGAGAGCCGCTGGATTTGGCTGCTTGCATATCAATTTCATTTTGCACGCACTCAATATTGAGCCTTGTGCAATCTTCGCGCTTAGCGCAAACCTTATATTTTTCAGAGGTCAAATCGCAGGTTGGCGTGTTGGTATCAGCGTTTTCAAGAGTGACGCCGGCGGTACAGCTATCGTCAACAGCACAATTATTATCAACGCCATTGGTTCCGAAGCTGGTTAAATAGCGGAGTTTAATTCGTGAACTATTGAAAGTGTTGGTTGTATCAGCAGAAATAATTGTTTTTCGCAGATGGAGCATAACTTCTATCAACACATTGAACCAGAGATGGTGCTAGTTCCGCGCCGTTAGCATCTCTTACTTTACGATAAAGACAAAATTTTCCTCGGCCCTCGACAGAGCTATATTCTTTTCGCACGAAAACATCTACTGAATAAGTTGAGCCGCTAATGGTAGTGGTTAGCGTGGCCATGCTATTTTGATCTTGCGCAGCGGTGCTTTCATAGCCAGTTTTGTCAGCGCTGAGACTTAATTTTTGAGTGGTGGTGCCGAATTTTACTTCAAGTTCCGGAGTATTAAAATCAGTTGAGCCAAAAGTGTCAGTTGTATTGTTAGGTATAGAGATGCTGCCGCCTTTTGTGGTTCTTACGTTTAAGACATAAACAGGGGGTATAAAAAGTTTTAAGGAGTTATCTATATTGCCAAGATTGTAAATCCTCGGTGGAGAAACTCTTAATGCCGCTTGGATACATTCTTGCTCATGGAATAATTTACCATGGGAATCAAGATAACCGTAAGGCGGATCTTGTCGATTATTTTGAATATAGGGAATTTGTAAAACTGTACGCCATTGCTGGGCGCTGCCTGGGGTATCTCGGGTGTTTTTACCGTTTGAGCAATGTCCGCTGCTGTTAGTTTTTCCGGAAACACAAGTTCCGTCAGATAATTTTTCTGAACCGCTGAAAAAACTTACTGCCGCAGATGGATAGGCCAATTGCCCCTTAACATCGAGGAAAGTGCAAATTCGGTTTCCATATTTTACGGCGCGAATTCTTAGATAATCATCAATTATTGAAAGGCACTTTTTGCTAGAGCGAGCACTATTAAATAGATCGTCATCCATCATGCATTCATCCATGTTGCTATCTTTGACTGTAAGTTCACGGCACACGTCGAAACCACAGGCCTTGGCCTTACAGATATCGAAGGCGCAGGTAATGCCGCATTCTCTGCTTCCGCAAGTTTTAGTGGGGGCCAGGGTGTTGTTGAATCTAAGGCAAACCACTAGTTTATGAGTGGCGTCGGTATCGCTAAAAGTGGTTTCCACATAGCCTTTATGGAAGGCAGTATAATCTTTGACATTGGCATATAATTTTCCGTTTGGCCCGCAGAGGTAAATATAGCCGGTGCCGCGGCCGCCGCTGTTATATTTAACGCCACAAATGCCAGGTGATCTACTATCCATTCCGGCATAATCGTGAAAATAACCAAAGATGGTGTTATTGCCCCAGCCATTATCTTTTAAGTCCCCCTTTGAATAACATAAATCTCCTCCAATACCTTCGCGCAAGACGCCGCCTGATAATGCCTTGTTCATTGGTTTGGGGCGATAAAACCAGGAATCCATGATATCTTCAGTTGAGCCAATAGAGGAATCTTCATCAGATGGGATAGATGAGCCACATTCCGGCTCTGAGGCATTGGCTGCCAAGTTACAATCTATAGTTTTGTAGCAATAGCCATCGGTACAAGTTGAGCCATCACCGCTGGTGTCACAAAGAGAACTCGGGGTTGTTGGGTTGGAATCATCAATAGGTAAACAGCGATATTGTCTGGTGACTGTAGGTTTGCAGATAACAGGCGTGCACAGAGCCGTGCTATCCAAGCTATAGCCGGCGTTGATATAAGTTATATAAGTGTTGGTGTAAGCTGTGCCTTGATTTGAGATATTCAGCGTGTCATCCGCGCTACAATTGCTGGAAGAGGGCTTGCAATCATGAATTTTGCACATCGTATTGGTGGCTCGAAGTTTGACATAAGGCAGCTGCGATTGGGTAAATTTATAGCATTTAAGCGTCGCGCCACTCCAATCATAATCACCATCGCAATATCTTTTATTGGCATCGTCAAATTTAACATCATTTAGCTCATCCGGCGTAAGCAAATTACAGGGTAGCAAATTACAGTTTGGATTTGTGGAAGTGGAATCGGGCGTATCATTTGCGCCCCAATGATGGCAATTACGGCCGGTGAAATAATAATTATCAGTGCTGGAAATATCGCTGCCATAAGTGGTGTTTTCAGTGGCCACTTCATCTTGGAAGCGGATACAATCACGATTATGGACGGCATAATCTTGGCCCCGCGTTCCGGTGGTTTGGTTAGGGAAAGAATTATCGAGACACTCTTTAACACAATTTTTGCCAGGCAAAGCAGTGTTAACATCCATCTGATTGCACAAAGGCAGATCGCTTAAATCAGCACAATTGACGCGGTGTTGGGGAGTTGTGCCAGTTGGTAAAACGTAAGAGGAAGAAATTGTGTAGCCGGCGTTTGGAACTTCCTTACAAAGGGGCATCCCAAAGAAAAGGCAATTCAAGCCCGGTTGCGCGGTGCCGGTAATGCTGCTGCAATCAGGCAAAGTTTGAGAAGAAGTGCGTAGCGAAAAAAAAGCAGCAAGTAACGCTAAAGCCAAAAAGCCAAAAATGGTCAAGGCTTTAGCTAAAAGCTTTGGCGATATTTTGTTTTCAAGATTGGGAGAATTCATCAACAAGCTTGCAGAAATAGTCTCCGCGCTGCTCAAAGTTTTTCCATTGATCGAAGGACGCGCAGGCCGGGGAAAGTAAAATGTTCTTTTCTGAGAAGCCAATAGTTTTTGCGTCAGAAACTGCCTTGTGGAAAGCATTTTCTAAATTACCGCATTTTTCAAATTTAACGGAATTTTTTGCTAAGACTTCGGCAAAATTCTCTGTGGCCTCGCCAATTAAATAGGCTTTGACGATTTTTTTGAAATATGGAGTAAGCGCCGTAATTCCGCCTTCCTTGGGCTTTCCCCCTAAAATCCAAAAAATATTTTCGTAAGCTTTTAGGGCATTTTCGGTTGATTCGGCGTTGGTGGCTTTGCTGTCATTGATGAATTTCACGCCCCTAATAGTGGACACTGCCTCCATTCGGTGGGAAGCATTTTGGAAGTTGCCCAGACCATCCTTTATTGCCGATACTGAAGCGCCTGCAAGAAGCGCTGCCTGAATTGCACAAAGGCCATTGATTTTATTATGGTCTCCCTGAATGGTCATTTCTTCTGGGCGAATTTGAAATTCGACCCCATTCCATTTGACATTTAATGTGTTGTTTTCGGTGTTTAAGTCTGCGGCGGTAGCTGATTTAGCTACGGGATATCCTGAGGCCTTTATTGGTTTTTTCTCAATGGTCTCCCTTATGGTGTCATCTTCTATAAAATAGACAAAGTGGTCCCCTTCATCCATGGGGTCTGTCAACTTAAACTTGGTAGCGGCATAAGTTTCGAACTTATATCCATATCGGTCCAAATGGTCTGGAGTAATGTTTAGCAGGACAGCTACTTTTGGTTTGAATTGAATAAAACCTTCTATTTGAAAACTGCTTACTTCCAGCACCCACCAATCGTGATCTTCTTTAGCCAATTGACCCGCCCAGCTTTTTCCAACATTTCCTCCCAGACCCACATCAAC